>JABGQT010000159.1 GCA_018648685.1 Anaerolineae bacterium | reverse complement strand
TTCGAAGTCAGCTACTCTATCCATTGAGCTACGGGTGCGCGGGCGCAATTATATCCCTTTTGCAGGTATTTTGACTAGGCTTTAAAGCGTTCTAAATACTCCCCGTAGCCCTCTTCTTCCAGTTTTTCTACGGGAATAAAGCGCAAAGCTGCCGAGTTGATGCAGTAACGCAATCTCGTTGGGGTGGGACCATCGTTGAAGACGTGCCCAAGATGAGAATCGGCATGCTTCGAACGAACTTCGGTGCGCGGCACACCGATCTTGAAGTCAATGCGCGTATCAACATTTTCTTCCAATGGCTGGGTAAAGCTGGGCCAGCCACAATGCGCATCAAATTGGTCAAACGAGCTAAAAAGCGGTTCTCCGGAAACAATATCAACATAGATCCCAGCTTCTTTATTATCCCAAAACTCATTTCTAAAGGGTGGCTCGGTAGCTTCGTGTTGAGTAACTTGATATTGTTCAGGCGTTAGGCGTTCTTTCAATTCTTTGTCAGAGGGCTTTTTATATTCTTTCATTTGACTTTCCTCTTTATCATACCTGTAAAATTATCCACCAGCGATCTTTACTTTATACCCCAGTTTTTCTAATACATCTGCTATTTTCTTGCGGTGTTCACCTTGAATTTCTATCACATTATCTTTTACCGTGCCGCCGCTTCCGCAACTTTTTTTGAGCTTTTTGGCAAGTGCTTTTAACTCACTTTTTGGTAACGACAAGTTCTTGACCAGAGAAACAGGTTTTCCACCGCGACCTTTCGATTCGCGGTGGATGTAAACCGTCTGTTTTTGTTCTGAATGCTTTAAAGTTGGCAATATCTATCCACCTGTTTCTCGATCACTTTTAGGCTATCTTCCCAGAACTTCTTTTCACGAATATTGATTCCGAAGCGGTCGGCTAATTCTGCTGCGCGCCCTTCGCCGGTGCTGGCAAGCAAGTTGATATAGTCCGGGATGAATTCGTCGCCCCGTTGCTCGTAAATCGCGTAGAGTCCTGTTGCAAAAAGCAGTCCAAAGGCGTAGGGGAAGTTATAGAACGAGAGTCCTGCCGAATAGTAGTGCGGTTTCCATGTCCACATATATTTATGCAAATATCTTTCATCAAGCCCGTCGCCATAAGTTGCTTTCTGCGCTCTCTCCATGATCTCGCAGAGATCTTCGGCGGAAAGTTCTGCGTCAGCGCGGCGTTCGAAAACTTCTTTCTCGAAAAGGTAGCGAGAATAAATATCCACGATCACCTGGCTTGCGCCGAGCAGAGAAGTTTCCAGGATGGATAGCTCTTCAGCGGGATCTGTGGTCTGCGCAAGGACGGCGTTGACAACCACCGTTTCGCACATGATAGATGCGGTTTCAGCCAGTGTCATTGGCGTATCGCCCTGAAGAGCTGTTTTGCCTGCGCTGTAGATACATTCGTTGTGAAATGCATGACCCAATTCGTGCGCGAGCGTGGAAAGTTGGTCAAAAGTCCCGTCAAAATTGGACAGGATCCGTGATTCTCGAACATTCGGTACGCCCATGCAGAATGCTCCGCCGCGTTTCCCGACGCGCTGTTCGGCATCGATCCAGTTTTCGCTAAAGGCACGTTGAGCAAGGTCTTTTAGTTTGGGTGAGAAGCCGCCAAATTGTTCAAGAATGAATTCGCTTGCTTCCTGATAAGAGTATGTTTTGTTTGAATCACCAACTGGAGCAAAAACATCCCACCAGGGCAGCTTTTTTTTGCCAAGACGTTTTGCTTTGGCAAGAAAATAGCGCTGGAACATAGGGAAAGAGTCTTTCATTGCCTCAAGCATGGCTTCAAGCGAGGCTCTATCCATACGGGCGGCATCAATGGATGCGTGGAGTGCATCCTCACGCCCGCGTCGCTTATTGAGCGTATTTACTGTACCCTTAATGCCGTTCATAGAAGCTGCCAAAGGCTCTTTTACAGCCTCCCATGCTTCCATTTCTGCTTCGTAAGCACGCTTTCGAACATCTTCATCTGGATGAGAATGCAGATTGATCAGAGCGGGCGAAGAAAGTTCTTGCATTTCACCATCTAATTCAAAGTTGATCTTCATTTGTGACGTGACTGTACCTTGTAACTTTTCCCAGCCGCTTGTGCCGCTCAGGCTCAGTTCTGCTGCCAAAGCCTCTTCGTCTGAGTTCATCAGATATTGACTTTGCTCTGCAGTTTCCTGTAAGAAAAAGGCGTGTTCGCTTGCAGACGTTGAGTTTTCAATGATCTCTGGCAGTAAATGGGCTACAGAGCCAATCCATTCTTTTGCTTGAATGCCCAACATTCGTAAACGGACTTCGGTCTGCTCAAATTGAGAGAGAATTTTCTTTGCAAGTTGATCGAAGGAGTCTGTGGTGATAAAAGAGTAAATAAACGCGCCCAAAGTCTCGGCTAGATCGTAGCTCTTATTGAAGCGAGTGATCAGCTCTTCTGCCAATGCAGCAAGGTCTGCGACGGAAGAGTCTGGGGTATTTTGCGAAATCTTATTGCTAAAGAAAGTTTCAAAGTCATCGATTTGAGTTGATAGTTTCTTTAATCCGGCATTGAATTCTGGTGAATCAAGGCCAGGGTATACATTCGATAGGTCCCAATGAGGGGGTGTTGTTTTTTTCATCTAAGCTCCTGTTAGGGTAAAGATTTTTGGTTGTGGGTAAATTGAAGTGACGCGTTGATTCTGCGAGGAGCATGTTTTTGCGACGAAGCAGTCCCATCATCTGAAAAACGAGATTGCTTCAGCGATAAAACTGCTTCGCAAAGTCATCATCACTTATTGTTTTACCACTACCAGATTTTTTTTGAAATCAAAGTGCCCATGACAGCATCAGGCCAAAAATGGCGATCAGCAAGCCAAAGTGCAAAAATAGATTTGTGGTGGCTAGCCAGCTTCCAGGGAAAATGAATTGGAAGAGCAAATTAATAAAGATCAACACCATTCCAAGCATGGGAATTAGCCCCTTGCGTGGAGCCAGATACTCAGAAAACTCATCCAATGATGTTGAAAGTGTCTTTTTCTTTTTTTCTACCATTATATTTCCTCTTCAGAGCTTTGGTCTTCGGGGAGAATTTCCCATCCATCAAACTGCGCAACCAAGCGGCCGGGCAAACGCCCTTGTATCATTACACCGCCGCGCTCATGTTCAATTTTTTCAATTTGCCCTGATTCGTGAAAGATAGAAATGAGATTGCCTTGTTGGTAGGGGAGTCGCACAAGAATAGGCGTATAAGTTTCGTAAAGGCTTTTTTGCAAAAGTTTTTTTAGCGCCGGAATGCCGATTTTTTCTTGTGCGGAAACCGCAATAGCGCGCGGATAATTTTCCAAAGTCTCTTGCGCCGTTTCCTGGCTGGAGAGTAAGTCGATTTTATTGAGCGCCGTGAGCACAGGGATGTGGGCTGCATCGATGCCTTCCAGGGTTTCTTCCACAGCTTCAAAATGATTAAGTGCGTTAGGATGAGATATATCAACAACATGCAAAAGTAGGTCGGCCTCTGCGATTTCTTCCAATGTGGCGCGGAATGCAGCAACAAGCATGGTCGGGAGTTTTTGGATGAATCCAACCGTATCGGTAAAGAGAGATTGATAGCCACCGGGCAATTCTACGCGTCTCGTTGTGGGGTCAAGCGTGGCAAAAAGTTGATCGGCGACGTATACATCGGTTTGCGCCAATTGATTCAGGAGCGTTGATTTTCCGGCATTCGTATAGCCAACAAGAGCAACAATTGGCATTCGTGATTTTTTCCTTTTATCACGATGTCGCATTCGGTGGGCGCGTACTTTCTCGAGCTCCTCTTTGATATGAGAAATTCGCTTTTGGATAACACGTCGATCTACTTCGAGCTGTGTTTCGCCGGGACCACGCAAACCAACGCCACCCACGCCTCCTGCACGTCCGCCACCGCCGCCTGCCTGGCGGGCAAGATGTGTCCATGCGCGTGTTAAACGGGGTAGGTAGTATTCATATTGAGCCAATTCCACCTGCAACATCCCCTCGCGTGTTTTTGCGTGTTGGGCAAAAATATCAAGGATAAGAGATGTGCGATCCAGCAGACGGAGATTTTCCCCCAGCAACTTTTCTAATTCGCGTTGATGGCGTGGAGAAAGCTCGTCATCAAAAATGACGACTTGGCTAAGCGTGTCCTCTGCCAGGGCTTTCAGTTCATTAACTTTGCCTGCCCCGATAAAAGTTTTTGCATTTGGGCGGCTGAGTTTTTGGGTGATTTCTCCAACAACTTCCAGACCGGCAGTATCTGCTAGCAAAGCAAGTTCGTCAAGGGAATCGTCAAGAGGAAGTAAGCCCTCCTTCCCAAAAATTTCAACGCCCACGAGAAAGGCTTTTTCTCGTGGGGCTTTTGATGGATAGGTGTTTTTTTTACTCATTCAATTTTCTTTGTTTTCTGTAGGATTTTTTAATTTGTAGGCGTTTCAGACCCAAATAACTTTTCCATTTTGGGGTCAGCAGCTTCGCTACGGTCGGGGAGCAAAATGTGGAAAGATGTTCCGGGGCAAGTTTTTTCATCGCAACCAGGAGAGTCAACCCAAATCGTGCCTCCGTGTGCTTCAATGATTCCGCGTGTGATGGGAAGCCCTAATCCAGGACCGCCACCTTTGAATCCAGTTTTGCTGCTAGAGTGGAGCGACGCCTTGCCAAGCTGATTGAACTTTTCAAAAATACTTAGTTGATCTTCAAGGGAAATGCCAATTCCTGTATCTTTAATAGTAACCTCAAGGAAACCCGGGAGTTTTCTCCCATCAACAATGATCTTTCCCTTGTCTGGGGTGTATTTAATAGCATTGGTCAAAACATTGCGAAGTGCCTGATGAATGCGCTCAGGGTCAGCAAAGATTAATTGATCGTCGCCTTCAAAAGGGTTTATTTCCAGGCTGATTTCGCGGGCTTCGCAGCTGGGGCGTAGTTCTTTTTCTAAAAGCCCTAAAGCTTGTTTCAACCAAAGGGGCTGAAAATTTAACGAAAGGAGGCTATTGTCTATCAATGAAACATCGATCATATCGTTGATGATCTCGCGTAAACGTTTTACGCCACCTTTTACACCATCGAGAAGATTTTTTGCACCAGCATCTGTGATGCTCTCAATGATCATTGAGGTATATCCCTCAATTAGGGTTAGAGGCGTTTTCAGCTCGTGAGCTGCTACCGAAATAAAATTAGACTTGCTTCGGTCGAGTTGCTCCAGTTTGTTTTGGATCGTTGCTAATTCGTTTGCCATATAAGCAACGCGCTTATCTGATTCGTAGTGTGAAGCCTTGGACAGTGCGTAGGAAAAAACCAAAGATGTAGCGCTGAGCAATTCAAGCGATTCCTCTGGGGAGAGATTTTCTTTCGCGACATCAAAAGTGAAATTATTTGCTCTTGCTACTAAAGTTGAGAGATTATATTGTCCTTCTGCAAGGTCGCTCTCAGTGGGGGAGTTTGCCCAATCAAAAAGAACAGGATCTATCCACGAAGGATCGCCGCTTAAGATTGCTTGCTCAAGAAGATTGAAAAAACGAGCAAGTTCTTTCTCGAAATTCTCGCGCACGCCAGCTCCACGCGCCAAGTCACGAGCAAGGCGATGTATCCAAGGTTCTCGAATTTTTTCAAGCAGATTCTGTACTGTCATAAGTTTCTCTGTTAGGCAAAAAATAGCATTCTGTGATGATAGTTCTGTAACTTTACCTTTTGTTTTTTAGCCACGACAAAACTGTATCGCCGACTACTTGCAAACTTTCTTTTGCTATTTTATCAGCGGTGTCTTCAGTTGTGTGCCAGTATGGATAATCAAAGTCTATAATGTCTATGGCGGGCATCCCCGCTTCTAGAAATGGGGTGTGGTCATCGAGCATTGAGAATTTTTCTTCGGGAATAAAAATATTCTCATATCCCAGCTCTGCTGCTTGTGCCCAAATTTCTGCACGAAGTTTGGGGTCAGAATTTCTTTCAAGATAAATATTCAGGTCAGCATCGCCGAGCATATCAAGGATCACTACGGCCTCAGGATTAAGCGTGTAGCCATCAACAAACGCTCGTGAACCTAAAATCCACTCCCATGTGGGGATGTTGCCATTATCTTCCAGATCAAAAAAAACCAGCCAGATGGATGAATGAGGAGGAGGCTGCTGCGCAGGGATCGTTCGTGCTAACTCAAGCAGAATTGCCACGCCAGACGCACCGTCATTTGCGCCGAGAACGGCTTGATTCCGCTTTTCAACATCTGGGTCATGATCAGCATAGATGCGACTATCGTAATGCGCACCGAGAATGATTTCAGGTTCGATCTCGCCATGAGATGCGACTAGATTATACCCTCTATGCCCAAATTTCTCGAAAGTTTGAACCTCCACTTGCCAGCCTGCGGCTTCAAGCTCTTCCTGCATCCATGCGCGGATTTGGGCATGCGCGTCAGAATCGGGGATGCGCGGCCCCAGCTCTGTTTGGTGGTAAACATCTTGAAGAGCGCGCTCCCCGTCAAATTTAACGGGAGCAGGCTCAGGTTGCGGGCGAAGCGAGGAATTTTTCCAAATGAGTATACCGCCCGAGACAAAAAACAGGATTGAGAGCAGAAAGATGATCGAGTTTTTCTTTTTCATAAAAATTGCGCGTAGTCAATCACATAAGTATTAAATAGACTGTAAATAATTCTCTAAATCAGACAAGGCTCGCTTTGCACGGAGAGCAGCTCGTTCTCTTTTGCTAATTTTCTTACCATTCTGCTCCAAAGGTGGGAGAATGCCGAAATTTGCCTTCATCGGCTGAAAATCTTTGGGCGTAGCGTGGGTAATATAATGAGTAAGTGCCCCGAGCATAGTTGTTTCAGGGAGCTGCAGAGGGGGAGTTTCGTTAATAATACGGACAATATTTTGCCCTGCGAGCAAACCTGTGGCAACGTTACCAATATAACCTTCGACGCCGGTAATTTGCCCTGCAAAAAGAAGGTCGTCGCGGTTATGGAATTGGAGGGTGGGGCGTAGGAGACGCGGAGAAGCAATAAAAGTGTTGCGGTGCATTTGCCCATAACGCGCAAATTTGACCTTTTCAAGTCCGGGGATCATCCGAAAAACGCGCTCTTGCTCGGGGAATTTGAGATTGGTTTGAAAACCGACAAGATTATAAAGATCGCCCGCAAGATTATCCTGACGTAATTGGAGAACGGCGTAAGGGCGTTTGCCTGTGCGGGGGTCTGTCAAGCCAACAGGGCGAAGAGGGCCAAAAGCGAGAGATTTTTCTCCGCGCTCGGCAATGATCTCAGCCGGAAGACAGCCTTCAAAATAATTGTGTGCGCCTGCTTTGACCCCTTTTTCTATTTGCAATTCAAAAGAATGGAGTTTGATACGTTCAGCCTCCAGCAGGGCTTGCAAGAAATTATCATATTCTTCTTTGGTAAAGGGACAATTGATATAGTCTCCTTCACTCTCTTCGCCGCGATCATAGCGCGAGGCACGAAAGGCGATCTCCATATTGATACTCTCGTGATAGACGATGGGCGCGAGGGCATCAAAGAAATAGAGATGTTCTTCGCCTGTGAGTGTAGCTATGGATTGCGAGAGTTTTTCAGAGGTCAACGGTCCCGAAGCAATGATCGTTGGCTCTGCCGGGATTTTTGTTATTTCTTCTCTGATTATTTCGATATTAGGGTGATTTTCGATCTTTTCAGTGACGAGTTGGGCAAATTTTTCGCGATCAACGGCTAAAGCCCCACCTGCAGGGACAGCGGTTTCTTCGGCGCAGATAAGCAGCATTGAGCCCATTCGGCGCATTTCATTCTTGAGCAGTCCAGAAGCACGGTCAGGGAGATTGGAGCCAAGCGAATTTGAGCAGACGAGTTCGGCTAAATCTCCGCTTTGATGTGCGCCAGTTTCTTTTTTAGGGCGCATTTCACAGAGTTTTACGTGAATATCTTTTTCTGCGGCTTGCCATGCTGCTTCGCTACCAGCAAGTCCACCGCCGATAATTGAGATTGTTTTTGTTGGTTTCATAGGACAATTCTATCATCGGAATATCCTTTGCTGTACTGTATAATTAGTGCAGATACTTCTATCTGTTGCATTATATGGGTACGCATTATGCAATATTGGTTTCCTGCTAATAGAGCGAAAATATGACAAACTCAAAAGCGATCATCTCTGCACTGAAAGAAGCTTGTCAGATCACAGGGGCAGATTGGGCTGCATGTGCTGAGCGTAATGAACGTGACAGCGCGGCATGGAAATTTGAATCCCTTTATAAAGTAAACCAAAAGAGACGCGTTTTTGCGGAGAATTATTTTAATTTAGGCACCGTAGACAACTGGCTTTGTGGTGCTTTGACAGAGGGGAAATCTCGTTCACGGAAAATTCCAAACGATCTAGACTTAGGCTCTGTGCGCTTATACGCTTTTCCTGTTCAGGGGACGCAAAAAATAGTTTTTGTGGGGGGGAAGGAATTAGAAAAACAAGAGAAAAGGATTTGGCAACTTCTCGCGAATTCAGGGAGCTTTTCCCAGACAAATAGTTTTGAATTGCAGCCAGCAGACGCTTTTATCTTTGGGGGTCAAACGGCTGTTCCTTATGACCTTTCTGGTTCTTTGGCACGTATTTTGGCACGGATCGTGCAATATGTCCCCTGCGATAGAGCTTGGCTAGCTATTTACGATGATGGTGCATTAAAAGTCGAAGCTCATTGGCATTTTTCTGAGCTTTTGGGAGAAGAGCTTTACTTGGATGACGAGGGGGTGCTTTCTGAAATTAGGAAGACATCTAAATCTATTCTTATCGAGCGAAATGATCCTGAATGGAAAATCATTCCAGCAGAGATCAGGCCAGATGATGCAGAAGTTTGGGTAGCTTTGCCACTAAAGACAGGTCAACGCCAGGTAGGTGTTGTAGCACTTTCGAGGGATGAGGCTTTTAGTGAAGATGAATGGCTCAAGTTGCAGCAATTCAGCTTATATGCTGCCGCATCTGTTGAGATTTTCGTCACTTTTTCGGAAATGGCAAATCATCTAAAAAGACAGGCAATGCTGAATGATTTTGCCTTAATTGTTTCCTCTGCACAAAATCTTGGAAAGATCGTTCGTCGAGTTTTCGCGTTATTAGAACGCATTTTTGGCACGGAAGCCCTTTCCCTTTTCTTACTCTCGTCTGATGCCAGGACACTAAGAGAATACCGAAACAACGAACGGCGTATAGCACCACGTACAGAATTTGTTAAGGGCCATCCCGTTGAAAAGTTTATTAAAGATGGGAAGAATTCTCGTCTTGAAAATGTAGCTGAAAATGATTATCGCTTTGCAGATGAAGAAACGCAATCCGCTTTACTTGTTCATCTGAAATATAGGGGAGATGTTATAGGTATTTTGACTCTGGAGAGTAAGGTTCTTTCTGCATTTAGTGGATATGACGAAAATTTACTTGTTGTTATCGCAAGCCATTTGGCTGGTTTGGTGGAATACGGTCGGCTACGTGAAGAAGCAGAAGCACGGGCACGTAATCTTGGCCTGATCCACGAGGTAATCCAGCAGGTAATTGGTTTGACAAATGTTAATGAGGTTGCTCAGATTACCGCAGACTTGCTTGTCAAGCATTTCTCTTATGAACTTGCTGTCCTCCTGCTTGAGGATCGTTATAATAAACTTGATATCGCAGGAATTAGTGGGAAAGCATCCTCGCTGGTCAAATCTGCTTTTGAGAAATTCGAATATCCAAATCGTGAAGGAATTAGTGGAATGGTTTTTGCAACAGGTGAAAGCATCATGGTGGATGATGTAAGCAAAGAGCCTGCTTATAAAGCTGTTCCTGAGTGGGAAGTTGGCTCAGAGATTTGTGTTGCGCTAAAGGATGGCGATCGTATTTTGGGGATTATTGATGTTGAATCTAGTATGAAAAATGCCTTTACACATAATGACCTCCTTGCTCTTGAATCTCTGGCAGGATTTCTAACCAGTGCTATTTCTAGCGTAGATCGCTATCAGATGCTTCAGGACACTATTCAAATTTTGCAGACCACTCAAAATGAACTTCAAGAAAGAATGGAAGCGCAACGTGAAGCTGAGAGCAGGCTTGTGCAAGCCGCAAAACTTGCCGCAGTCGGCGAGATGGCTGCCGGCGTAGCCCATGAGCTTAATAATCCGCTTACAACCGTTGCGGGGTTTTCAGAACTCGTCCTTGCCGATCTATCTCCTGATGCTCCACAGCGAGATGATCTTGAAATGGTCTTGCGTGAAGCAAAGCGCGCACGCAGTGTTGTTCGCCGTTTACTTGATTTTGCGCGTCAAAGCGAAAGCATCCGTATCCGTGCAGATCTAAATGAAGTGGTTGAGGATGTTGTTGCGCTCACAAACCATCTTCTACAGACAAGTGACGTAGAATTTGAGATGAAATTAGGAAAAGAGCTCCCTTGGGTGCTTATGGATCGTGATCAAATAAAGCAAGTTGTTTTGAATTTACTCCATAATGCAATCCATGCAATGCCTAATGGAGGCAAGCTTTTCCTCCAAACGGAAGAGCGTGAGAAAAAAAGCCAGCGATGGATAGCAATGTCTATACGAGATACAGGTAAAGGGATTACAGCGGATGAGCTTGGACGGATTTTTGAGCCTTTCTTTACAACCAAGGCGGATGATGGGGGTACAGGGCTTGGACTTGCTGTCAGCTATGGCATAATAACCGATCACGAAGGATTTATTGATGTAGATAGTACGCCAGACGAGGGTGCTTGCTTCACCGTTTGGCTACCCATTGAGGAAAAACACTGATGGCTACCCCATTTATTTTGATTGTAGATGATGAGCCGGGCATTGCAAAGCTCTGCGAACGCCTCCTGACAAAGGCTGGGTTTCGTACTTTATCATTTACTGACCCCAAAAAAGCGATGAACTATTTGCGCAAAGAGCGAGTTGATCTTCTCCTCGTTGACATCCGCATGCCTGAAATTGATGGCTTTGGTGTCGTAACTTTTTCAAAAGAGCATCAGCCTGATATTGCTACCCTGATCATGACTGGTTTTGGTACGGTTGAAACTGCCATCAAAGCACTCAGAAAAGGGGTAGACGGGTTAATTCTGAAACCCTTTGAAGATGGTAACGAACTTGTCGAGGCGGCTATTCAGGCTCTTGCAGACAACCAGCGCAAACGTGATGCAGCACACACAGAAGCCTTACGTCCGCTTTTTGATGTAACAGAAGCCTTTTTAACGGTAACACACCCAGAGCGCCTGCCAGAGCTAATTGTAGATGCTATATGCACCCACCTGCGTTGTGAAAATGCTGCGTATTACCAACGTTTGAAAGAGGGTGATGAAGAGTTAACCTTGCTTTTTAAGCGTGGACAAGTTCAAAAGGAGAGCGATGCGGGGGGAGATATCGACAAGATGTTCATCGAACTTGAGGAAGATAGAGCTCTCATAAGAAGTGCTGAAACCGAGTATCCCGGTTTGTATGAAAAAGAAATTGGCTCTGCACTTTTTATGCCCATAAATCATTCAGGTATTCAAGGTTTGCTTTATGCAGGCAGGGATATTGGACAGTCCTCTTTTAGGGAAATTGATTTGGATACGCTTCTAATCTTGTCACGCCAGGCGGCTGTCGCCATTGAAAATGCGACGCTTTATGCTGAATTGCGAGCGTATGTAAAACAAGTAGAAGATTCGCAAAAAGCACTATTGCAAGCTGAGAAAATGGCCGCTGCAGGTCGCTTGACCGCCTCTATTGCTCACGAAATCAATAATCCTTTGCAGGCTGTACGAAATTGCCTACACCTTGCTGGACGAGAAGATCTCCCTGAACCCAAGCGAGATGAGTATTTTGGCTTGGCAGAAACAGAATTAGAGCGTCTCACAACTACCGTACAACGGATGCTAGATTTCTACAGACCTGGCACAGTAGCCCCCACAGAGATTAGTTTAGGCGAGATTTTGAACCATGTTTTGGGCTTGATGGCAACACAGCTTCAGAAGCGTAATGTGATCGTGAAAACCAAATTGCCCAAGAAGCTTACACCTGTAATGGCAGAGAGCGCACAGTTACAACAAGTTTTTCTCAACT
>JABGQT010000067.1 GCA_018648685.1 Anaerolineae bacterium | reverse complement strand
CTGTACTACAGGAAACCCTATTCATTCACGCTTTTTTTGGCGAAGGTATTGTTAAAAGAATTATTTAGTATTAATCTCAAAGGGTCGCCCTTGCGCTAATAAGCCGAAAGATTTTATCATCTTTTCCCTTTATTCACTTTTATTAAGTTCATCTAGCTCGCCTTGTACAACTTCTGCGCTTGGGCTCTCGATCGCTTTGAAAATTACTATCGCTTGCCGCCAGAGTTTTTTTGCTTTCGCAGGGTCATCAAGTGTTTTATATGCCTGCCCCATATTTGCGAGGGCATTTCCTTCTCCGCGCCGGTTGCCGATTTCGCGAACAATAACCAATTGCTCTTTGTAGAATGTGATGGCTTTTTTCGCATCCCCTAACTCCATATACGCAACGCCCAAATTGCCGAGCATGTTTCCTTCATTGTATTTATCGCCGATCTCGCGAGAAATATCCAAAGCTTGCTCGTAATATTCGATGGCTTTTTTTGCATCCCCCAAATTTTTATAAGAAATGCCCAGATTTCCGAGGTCAGCACCTTCTCCGTGTCGGTTGCCGATCTCACGAGAAATATCCAAAGCTTGCTCGTAATATTCGATGGCTTTTTTTGGATCCCTCAAGGTGTCGTAGACTATGCCTAGATTGCCGAGCCAGTTTCCTTCATTGTATTTATCGCCGATCTCGCGAGAAATATCCAAAGCTTGCTCGTAATATTCAATGGCTTTTTTTGTATCCCCTAAGTTCGAGTAGTCTAAGCCCAGATTGCCAAGATGCACGCCTTGCATATCTTTTTTTTCGAGAAACTTAGCGGCTTCTAATGCACTTTTTAGCCAATTGATACTAACGCGTGGGTGCAGGCGTAGGTCAATCAGGTGAGCCGCAGAATTAGGATAGAGCGTTGCTAACTCTTGCGCAGCTTTATTTTCCTTTTGGCGCACAGCCCAGGCTTGTCCAGCTTGAATATGTACCCAATGGGTATCAAAAAAAGCCAAACCCTTTAGAATTTTTTCGCCGCCTTGCAAATATAGTTGGTTAGCGTAACTAGCAAGTTCTTTAAAGTAGTCAGCATGGTTAAGTCTGGCAGAGAAGTTTTCTTCTTCGGAGAGTTCTTTCAAAGCAAAATCACGTAAAAGGTCGTGCAAATGATATTTGCCTTGCTCTTCTTCAAAGAAAATGAGAGAGAAGCGGCGTAATAAACCCAGCAAGGTGCGGGTTTTGTTTTCCGCTAGCCCTAGTGTTGCCTTGGCGGCTTGGCGATCAAAAGGTGCAGGGAAGACACCCAATTTGCGCCAGTGGCTTTGGGTTTCTGTGTCAAGTTGATCGTAACTTAATTGAATAGTGGCTTCCACATCGAGATCGGGGTCATCGGGTGATTTGAGTTCTTTAAGGCGTGTGCGTTCGTCGCTTAATGTCTCTATATATTCTGTTACTGTCCAGCTTTCGTTCATTGCAAGAAAATTCCCTGCAATGCGTAGGGCAAGGGGTAAATAACCGCAAAGCTGGGTGAGCTTGTCGGCATCTTTGCCAATACGTGGAGAGAGCTCCAAAAGTAGGTTTTTGGAATCTTCTGGAGACATTACATCCAAGCGTGTCGGGAGTAATCCTGGCAAAGCAAAATGTCGGCGGGAAGTGACTAATGCAGCACAAGGGATACCTTCAATGAGCGGTTTTACTTGCATTGCATTGAGGGCGTTGTCGAAAAAGAGTAAGGCTTTCTTATCCTGTAAAAAACTGCGATAAAAGGCTGTTAATTGGGCTGGGCTGGTAGTGCGCAAGTCAACGGTTGGGTCAAAAGCAAGGATGATCTCTCGCATCGCATCTTCGGGGGCAATTGGCTCGGTGGTGCCTTTCATTTCGACATAGATTTGTACGTCAGGGAAAATATCGCGTAAATCTTGGGCGGCTTTCAACCCCAAAACTGTTTTGCCTACACCGCCCATCCCGGAGAGTCCGCTGATAGCGGCTGTTCCGCCACGGGAGAGTTCCGTTTTGATGGCTTCGAGTTCTTCGTCGCGACCGGTGAAGTCTAAGGGAGGGGAGGGGATGGAGAAGAGGGGAGAGAATGGCTTGGATGGTGCTTCGTGATAATTTTCTACTTGCTCAATATAAGTTTCCGTTTGGATATTTTTGCCATGTTCCTCCGTATTGATCTGGGCTATATCGCCAGATGATTCGATATTTGTTGTTGGCGCAGAAGGTTTTTCTGGCGCAAATAAATCTTTCCAGCCCTTAACGCTTGTGCCTGCGCCTAAAAAGAAGGCTATTAATTCCCCAATTGTTTTAAGTAGTGAACCGGATTCTTCACTTGCATTAGGTGTTAACAAGAAGTAGATCGCACCTACAACAAGCGCAATGCCAACCAAAATAAAACTTCCTGCAATGAATTTGCTTTTCTTCATCAACGAGCCCCTTACTAAAAAAACTTTATAGTCAGGCCAAATTATACCTTGTCCAATTTCCATTTCCCGATTCCCAAAACCCACTTTCTAGTTACAATAGAAATCATCGCTTATTTATTTACGGAGGCTTAAAATGACCGATAATAATATAAACGCAGGCCGACGACGCAAAGACTCTAAATTACCGAGTGGCAGAGCCGATGCGCCAGTGCGCAGAAAACCATCCGGAGGCGGTAGTAGACCTACGGGCGGTGGTGGACTTCCAATGCCCCGTAGCGGAAAAGCCAAAGGAGGCTGTGGCTCTTTTTTTATCATCCTTCTTTTAGTTGGTTATTTTCTTTTATCTGGCGGTGAAGGCATAGACCTTGGAGAAATGGTGCAAGAGCCTTATCTAGATCAGGGCTATCAGGAACCCGCGCAGCCAGCGCCAGAAAGCAATTTCACACCGCCAGCATCGACTGGCAACGAAGAACAAACCTGGTTGATCATGCTCTATCAGGATGCAGACGATAAGGTGCTTGAGCAGGATATTTTTATTGATCTGAACGAAGCTGAAAAAGTTGGTTCCAGCGAAAATGTGCATATTGTTGCACAATTGGATCGATACCGTGGTGGTTTTTCTGGCGATGGCAATTGGGATTCAACGCGCCGTTATTATATTCAGCAAGATAATGATCTAAGTCGGATCAATTCGCAGCTTGTTGCTGATTTGGGCGAAGTCAGTATGAGCAGAGGTGAATCTCTGATCGATTTCGTGACTTGGTCTATGGTCACTTTCCCTGCCGATAAATACGTTCTCATTCTCTCCGATCATGGCATGGGCTGGCCCGGCGGCTGGACTGATCCCGCCCCAGGTGGGCAAGATGGAAGTTTTATTCCGCTCGCTGCGCGCCTCGACGATCATCTTTATATGATGGAAATGGATCAGGCCCTTGGTGAAATTCGTAACAGAACGGGTGTGGATAAGTTGGATATTATCGGAATGGATGCCTGTTTGATGGCGCAACTCGAAGTTTTTGCCGCACTCCAACCCCATGCACAATATGCGATTGCCTCCGAAGAAACCGAACCCGCTTTAGGTTGGGCCTACGCTGGATTTTTGGGCGCCCTCGTAGAAAATCCGGGCATGTCTGCTGAAGACTTAAGCAAATTGGTCGTTCAAAGTTATATTGATGAAGATCAGCGTATTGTTGACGAACAGGTACGCGCAGACTTTTTGCGTGGCGGCTCACCCATGGGTGGTTTATTTAGCCCCGCTTCAGTAAGTGCAGAGCAGTTGGCGCAGCAGTTGGAGAAAAACGTTACCCTGACCGCAGTCAATCTCGACAAACTCCCCGCGCTGATGAATAGCTATAACGATTTCTCTTTTGCCTTGCAAGATGAAAGACAGGCAATGATCGCCGAAGCGCGCAATTACGCCCAGTCTTATACCAGTATATTCGGGCGCGAAGTGCCGCCTTCCTATATTGACCTTGGGCATTTCGTTCAACTCGTTGGGAACAATAGTAGCAATGGGAGTACTGCTCAAGCGGCATCTGATGTGATCACGGCTTTGAACGATGTTGTTGTCGCCGAAAAACATGGCCGCGGAAAACCAGGCTCAACTGGCATTGCCATTTATTACCCCAATTCTGCCCTTTATCGCTCCGTAATGACGGGGATGCAATCCTATACCGGAATCGCAGAACGCTTTGCCAATGCTTCTTTGTGGGATGAATTCCTCACCTATCATTATAGTGAATTTGAATTTTCTGCCGATGTCGAGCAGCCTCTCACCCCGAGCACCGATGTCACACGTGCCCCCGGGCTGGGTCAGATCACGGTTTCACCGATTCGGGTCTCGAGCAATGTCGCCGCACCGGATCAGCCGATTACCTTGAGCGCAGATATTCAAGGTGAAAATATCGGACATATTTACCTCTTCGTCGGCTATCTTGATGAAGTTGCAAATTCAATCTATGTTGCCGATATGGATTATCTCGAAAGCCCCGACACGCGCGAAGTTGGTGGTGTTTATTATCCCCAATGGGGCAAAGATGGCGTTTTCACCCTAAATTTCACTTGGGATCCGATCGTTTTTGCCCTCTCTGATGGGAGCACGAGCGCAGTCGCTCTCTTTACGCCAGAAAATTATGGTCAAAGCGCGGCAGATGCCACTTATTCAGTCGAGGGACTCTATACTTTTGCTGAAACTGGAGAATCTCGCAAAGCAAAACTCTATTTCCAAGATGAAGCCCTTCAATCGGTCTTTATCTTTACTGGGCAAGAGGGCGTTGGCGCCCCCAGAGAGGTTACGTCGCAATCGGGGGATACCTTCACTGTTCAGGAGCGCTGGCTGGACATTAGCGCGAGCGGTGCTATTGAAGCGGAAAGTTCTCAAGCAGGTAAAACGCTTCGCTTTGGCGATCAAGTTTTCACTTGGGAGCAACTCTATGCCGCCCAAGGGGAGTATATTCTCGGCTTCCTGATCGAAGATATGGACGGGAATCAATATCCAGTTTATACAAAGGTGAGCGTGGAGTAGCCAGGAGACAAAATAAAAGTATACAGAAAAAGGCACTGAGTGTTTCCGAAACACTCAGTGCCTTTTGATTCATGATCTTTGTGCTCCTGTTTCTTAATCCTTAATCACTTTCAACACTTCCGTCAAATTTTCTGCGAGAATATCCATTTTGGGATGCCATGCTTCACCGCGCTCGCGCGTTGTCACTCCACTCAAAACCAGTGCTGTCTTGCATCTAGCATTCTGCCCACCGAGGACATCCGTTTCCAATCTATCTCCAACCATGAGTGTTTCTGCTGGAGAGATACCCATTTTCTGCATCGCGAGCTGAAAGAGATAGGGACCAGGTTTGCCTGCCACAATTGGCGTACCCCCCGATGCGGTTTCGATTGCGGCTAAAAGCGTGCCTGCTCCAGGCATCAATCCTTCCGGTGCAGGGTAGGTTTTATCGGGGTTTGTAGCGTAAAATGGCACGCCTTTTTGGATAAATAACGAAGCGTTGGCTATCTTTTGGTAATCCATCTCCCAGTCCATGCCTGCTACTACTGCGACTGGATTCTCAGGAAGCTCATCTCCACTAAAAGCGCGGAAACCTTCTGCTTCTACAGCCTCAAAGAGTCCATCCATTCCGATGATATAGAGCTCACCGCCTTTAGGGAAAGTTTCTTTTATAAGTGCAGCAAGAGCCATAGATGATGTTGTTATTTGTGTGATATCAAGCTTTACACCAAAACTTGCTAATTTGTCTAAATGTGCGTCTGGCGTGCGCGTGGAATTATTTGTCGCGAGTGTGACTTTTAGGTCACGCTGGGCGATGGCATCAAAAATAGCCGGTAAATCGCCAATTGCTTCTTCGCCGCGCCAAAGAACACCGTCCATATCGAGGATTAGAGCCTTTATATTTTCAGGAGTTTTCATAACTTTAGCAAAGTAGGGGCGGGTCTTAGACCCGCCCCTACTTTATCCTTTTTATTTTCTTTATCGTTTACTTCTTGAATTTCTTAAGCAAATAATCTAGCACAGGTTGGTCAAGCCAACCTTCTTTAGGATTGAAACGTTCTTCAAAGTTTTCATTTCCAAGGAAAGAGCTTAAAGATTCTGCGACTGTTTCATTATAAACGCCATCAATGCTGGGTTGATAATAGCCTAAATGAGCCATGATCTTTTGAAGATCGATCAGCACATTGCCTTCTAATTGAACGCGTTCATTTTCGGGAGATTTGCCCATATATAACTCGTGTAACTCGAGCAATTCGCCGAGTCGCGGCACGGGGTCAAGATGATCGTCTACACGATAATCAATCCAGCGGTCGAGAAAACCACCGTAGCCGCCTTTTGGCTTGGCGACGTAAATAGCCGCGGCTTGTTTTCCGCGTTTATCCCCGCCAGCGCGGTCACCCGCATAAAGTGCTGCATATAGTCGCGCGGGGAGTTCGCCTTCTGTTTCCAGGAAAGCAGTTTCCATCTCCTGTACTACTTTTGCACCAGCCAAAATATTGCCCTGAATTGCATAACCAGGGCCGGTTATTCCACCTGCCCAATCATGGCATTTTTCACCTGTAAAAGTGACAGCTTTGCCTTGAGCATCGACTAATCCGACCTGCCGGACTTCTCGTTCTTCATCGTCCGCAAGAAGTTTCTTGAGTGTTTCTTCTGCTGAGACACCTTCTGCCATCATTGCCAAACCATTTGGACCATAGGATGTGTTTACATAAGATTGTGTCGCGACAGCCCCGACTTCGGCGTTGACCCAAGGGACAGCCGCCCCAACAGCTGGAAATTTGGAGGCAACAGCTACACCCCATGTTTTTGCGGCAAGGTCACAAGCAGCAATTGAAAATGTTGAAAATCTTGGCATATTCTTATCTCACAAAAATCCTGCGAGAACTTAAACTCTCGCAGGATTACTTAATTATTGGTCTTCTTTTCGGAATTACTTCTTTTCTGGTGCTTCCAATATTTGGTCAACCAAGCCATATTCTACGGCTTGTGTCGCATTCATATAAACATCGCGATCAGAATCTTTTTCAACGGTTTTTTTGTCTTGACCGGTGTGCTTTGCAAGAATGTCAAGCAGATCAGATTTCAAGCGCATGATTTCTTCGGCTTGGATAACAATATCCGTTGCCTGACCTTGTGCGCCGCCCAAAGGCTGGTGCATGTGGATGGTTGCGTTTGGTAAAGTGTAACGTCGCCCTTTGGTTCCGGCTGTCAGGATCACTGTCCCGAAAGACGCGGCTACGCCGACAGCTACGGTGCTGATTGGGTTGGGGATCATCTGCATTGTGTCGTAGATCGCCAAGCCTGCGTATATCGACCCGCCGGGTGAGTTGATATAGATTTGAATTTCTTTTTCGGGGTCTTGGTGGCTTAGATAAAGTAGCTGCGCAATGATCGTATTCGCAACCTGATCGTTGATCTGCGTGCCGAGGAAGATGATGCGGTCTTTAAGCAGCAAAGAGTAAATATCATAAGCACGTTCGCCGCGTCCACTGGACTCGACGACCATCGGAACTACAGATTGGGGGGTATTAGGGGACATAAAATTCTCCTTTTCAAAAGAGCGAAGTTCGGTCTCTCTTGTGGTCTGTGTTATAGAAATGAATAAATTTTAGTTACTCTATAAGTCTACTATTCTTTAAGATACTCAGTGTTGTAACTTTATTAGAAAGTAATGCTTTTTGCTTGTCCCCATCCTCGCCTTCGAATCAGGAGGAAGGAGCAGATCCTCCTCCTATAAGGGGAGTTAGAGGGGGTAAAAAAATCAGGGTGCGCTCTTTTTTCCAGCGCACCCTGATTTGATTTATAGATTATTCGCTGGCTTCTTCGCCCTTTTCTTCTGAAGCCTCAGCCTCTTTAGTTTCTTCGGCTTTCTTTTCTTCAGCCACCTTCGCTTTTTCGGCTTCTTTTTCTTTTTTTGCTTCTTTGGCGGCTTTCGCAGCTTCTTTCTCCGCTTTGGCAAAATCACCAGTTGCAATATCTTTCATGCGATCAAGGGTCAAGCGCGTCATCAACTGAGTTGCAGATTGTTGAGCAACGTTGTTTGCGATGGCTTTTTGTGCGCGTGCGCCACCTTTGACGTCATTAAAATTATAGCCCTGTGAGGCTAAGTTCATCATTGTCTGGTTGAACTCAGTTTCGAGATCGCCATCGTTGATCTCAATTTCTTCTTGTTGAGCCAGTTCATCAAAGATCATGCCGCGCTCCAAGCGTTTTTCAGCAACAGGGCGAGCTTCTTCTTCGGTAAATTTCTCTAGCGTGCTTTCTTGCATCTTCAGATAGGCTTCAAATTCCATCCCTTGCTGGGAGAGGCGTTGGCTCATATCTTCGATGACTAATTCAGTTTCGCGTTCCAAAGCTTGTGGCGGATATTTGATCGTCGCGTCTTCTTTGATCTTGTCAATTAATGCAGTGAAGAACTCATCGTCATATTCAGAACGGCTTTCATCTTCGATGCTTTTCTCAATAGATTCAAGTAAATCATCCATTGATTGGGCGCCAAGTTTTGTCGCAAATTCATCGTCCAAGGCAGGAAGCTCTGTCCCGTGGACAACATTAATAGTTGTTGTGTATTTAACTTTTGCACCACACAAGTCTTCGTTCGCGTCATCTTCGCTGTGTGTCTTTGTGGTGGATTTTTTCTGGCCAACGCTTGCGCCGATTAGCTTTTTAGCAAAGCCAACAAAGGGTTCTTCGCCTTCACGCTTCTTTTCAGTAACGAAGATAGGATGATCGTTTTTCTCGAACACAACCGCGTCATCGCCTTCTGCGCCAACTTTTTTGCCGACAATATCTGCTTTAATATAATCGCCTTCTTCAATCGGGCGTTCAACTTCAGCGGTGTTTGCATACATGCGTTGGAGTTCTTCCAGTTTGGCGTCCAGTTCGGCTTTTCCGGGAGCCTTGAACTTATAATCCATGCGGATTTTGCGATAATCGCCCAAGTCAATTTCTGGTTTTAGCGGGATCGTAAAGACAAACTTGGGTGGCTCAAGACTTTCCATTTCTTCCAATGAACCTTGCGCACCGGGTTCGATCTCGGCTTCTTCCAAAGCTTTTGGGTAAACTTCTTCGAGCAAAATATCAATTGCCCCTTCAATGACAGCCTGTTCACCATAATTTTGCAAGATCACGTTATAGGGAGCTTTGCCTGGGCGAAATCCTGCGATCTTGCCACGTTTTGCAAGTTGGCGTGCGGAGCGTCGTTTAGCCCCTTCCATTTGATCTTGCTCAATTTCAACGGTCATTGTGAGCTGATGGTCTTCACGGGGAGTTGTTTCGATTTTCAAAATAATTTCCTTCTTTAGATATTTGTCTAAGTCTACATCTCTTTTTATTAGATGAACTGCCGCTCCCGATTTTGGCTGGATACCCTTTAAGGATATTCTCAGGAGAAAAACTAATTCCGCTAAATACAGAGACGAGACCCTTGGCTCATGCAAAAAAGTGGGGACGGCGGGACTCGAACCCGCACGCCGTGAGGCACATGGTCCTAAGCCATGCGCGTCTGCCAAATTCCGCCACGTCCCCAAATTGCGGATGAGATTATAAGCGCAAGAAGAGAGAGCGTCAATAAACAAACAGGATTATGTAACAAATCGCTAAGAGAGCGAAAATAAATATTTTTTCGCGATATAATCTGGCGGTTCAATTTAAAAGTTTCAAATTTATAGTCTGAGGTATATATAAATGAGTCGAATCATCAATCCAAACAGTGCAGGAAAAGAGCGCACAAAGCTGACGCGAGCTGTTGCTTTGGCAGTGCGCGAGTTAGCCAAAACAGACCCTTCGGCAAATGCAGGGCAACTTAACGAAGCGCACGATCTGGCAGCCTTTATATCATTGGCTTTGGAAATAGTTGCAGAAACAATAGAAGTCTCGGTCGTTGCCTGGGAGAAAAGAAACTATTGGGTCAAGGCAGATAAATTCAGAATGGAATGGCGCTGGGCAGGCCAATTGGCGGAAGAAATGCGCGTAGCCGCCCTAAAAGATGATTGGACGAGCGTCGCGCAAGTTGCTATGCAGGTAGCTGTCAAGTTGCAGAAGATCAAAATATCTGACAAACATCGCATGGGTCGTCCCTGGGTGGGAAGTTGGCAAAAACTACAAGAAGAAGCGTAACTGCTCCAATATATGTTTCTGCGAGGAGCATGTTTTTTGCTACGCGGCAGTCTCCGACACTGTTTGGGAGATTGCTTCGGCGATGATGCTGCCTCGCAGTGACCTGTTGAGTAGTCATAAAGCAGTTCATAATTTAAAGAAGAGAGCCTTGCTAAAAATCTGTCTTATAAGACTCTCTTCTTTGTTTTATTCTATTTACTTTTCTCTTTTGCAGCTTTAATAAGTCCCACAAAAAGAGGATGCGGTCTCATTGGGCGCGAAAGAAACTCAGGGTGGAACTGGCTGCTGACCATGAAGGGATGATCTTTGAGCTCAGAGACTTCTACGAGCATATTATCGGGGGAAACGCCTGAGAAAACCATGCCATTTTTCTCAAATTCTTCCCGGTAGGTGTTATTAAACTCAAAACGATGGCGATGACGTTCGTTTACCTGATCTTTGTTATAAGCTTTGGCTGCTATTGAGTCTTTTTGCAATATACAAGGATAAAGCCCAAGACGCATCGTGCCGCCCATATCGCTAATGCCGCGTTGCTCAAGCATAAGATCAATGACGGGGTGTTCTGTACTATGGTCAAATTCTGTGGAGTTGGCATCTTCATAGCCCAAAACATTACGCGCAAACTCGATACACATCAATTGCATACCCAGACATAAACCCAAATAAGGAACTTTGTTTTCACGCGCATATTGGGCCGCGAGAATTTTCCCTTCGATGCCTCGTTCTCCAAAACCGCCGGGTACTATAATTGTGTCTGCGGACTTTATCTCGTTCCAGGAGCGATCTTTTTCAAGGTCGCTGGAGTGGATCCACACGACTTCGGCTTCAACGCCAAGTGATAATGCTGCGTGTCGCAACGCTTCACGGACAGACATATAGGCATCTTGCAATTCCACATATTTGCCAACCAAGGCAACTTTGATGGATGGTTTTTCTCTTTTGACTTCTTTGACTAATTTTTTCCAGTCACCGAGTTTGGGGTTTTGTGTTTTTTTCAGGTTTAGCTTTTTGATGATGAAATCTGCTACGCCTACTTCTTCTAGAAGGAGCGGAATTTCAAAGAGGGTATTTGTTGTTGTCATTGGGACAACAGCGCGCTTTTCAACATCACAAAAGAGGGCGATTTTGTCAACCAATTCTTGTTCAACAAAATAGTCAGATCGAGCGACGATCATATTTGGGGAAATACCAATGCCGCGCAATTCAGCAACGGAATGTTGGGTTGGTTTTGTTTTTAGCTCTCCCGTTGCGCCGATGTGCGGCAACCAGGTGACGTGAACAAAAAAACTATTATCGTTGCCCAATTCTCTTCTCATCTGGCGCAATGATTCCATAAAGGGTTGTGATTCGATATCACCCACTGTTCCGCCGATTTCGATCAGCATGATATCCGCTCCGGTTGTTTGGGCTGCCAGACGAATGCGTCGTTTAATTTCATTGGTGATGTGTGGAATGATCTGGATTGTGCCGCCGAGATAATCTCCCCTTCGCTCTTTGGAGATAACTTCATCGTAAATTTGCCCCGATGTGAAGTTGCTTACTTGAGTTAACGGGTTATCAATGAAGCGCTCATAATGTCCCAAATCGAGATCCGTTTCTGCTCCGTCATCAAGGACGAAGACTTCGCCGTGCTGATAGGGTGACATGGTTCCGGGGTCCACGTTGATATAGGGATCGAGCTTTTGGACAGAGACGCTGAATCCGCGCTCTTTCAGGAGCAAGCCCAGGGCCGCGGCTGTCACGCCTTTCCCAACTGAGCTAACGACACCGCCTGTAAAAAAAATATATTTGGTTTCCATAATCCTATTCCTGTATTTATTTAGCGCATAAAAAAGAAGCGGGGAGGATGCCTTTCTTAGGCATCCTCCCCGCATGGGGTTTCTTAGGGGTGAGAGAGATAAGGGTGTTTCATCCTACCAATTTGACCAAAACTTCGGCTGCGCGTCGCATTTCAAGGAAGATCATGCCAAGTTTTGCTTTTTGTCGTGCCAGAGCAGTTAGAACGGCCTCGTCTCCGATAG
>JABGQT010000076.1 GCA_018648685.1 Anaerolineae bacterium | reverse complement strand
CGCAATCCCTTCACCCCTTCAGAGATCATAATACCCCAACTCGGGGTTGGCGCGTCTACACCCAAGCCGATAAAGCTCAAGAATGATTCTGTAAAGATATAGCCCGGGATAGCGAGCGTTTCAGCAACGATCAATGGCCCAAGGATGTTAGGGAAGAGATGTTTGATCAGGATGCGGGTATCATTTGCACCAACAGCACGCGCTGCTTCGACAAATTCTTTCTTCTTGTAAGAAAGTACCTGTCCGCGAGCGATACGTGCCATCCCCAGCCAGTTGATAAGTCCAATGGCGATAAAGAGGAAGAGCAAGCCGCCCATATCTTTATTCAAGTTAATGAGAACCAACCCCAACCCTTCACCACCTTCGCTTTGCCTTGCAATCGCCTTAAAGTAAGTTTGCAGCAAAATCACAACAACAAGGAAGGGGAAAGCGTATAGAAAGTCTACGGTACGCATCATGACGTTATCCACACGCCCACCAAGATAACCGGAAACCATCCCGTAAATAACACCAACCATTAGGCTGACAAAGGAACCAACAATAGCCACCGTGAGCGAAACACGCGCACCATAGATCGTTCGGCTCAAAATATCACGCCCGAGGTGATCGGCGCCCAATGCGTAAGCATCACTAATACGAGCATAATTTTCAGCTCCTTCCGGGAGCATAAATAACATCCACTGCGGAACAGCATTATTTTCTTCGAGGTTTTGCCTTGCGTAATCGCTTGGGGCAACAACATGGGCAAAAATTGCAACCAAAACCAATGCAATAATAAAAATACCACTAAGCATTGCAATACGATTTTTCAGCAAGCGCCGAAAAGCCTCTGCGCCTAAGCTTCTTTCTTTTCGTGTAATAGTGCCTGTTTCTTCTGCGAGATCAACAACAGCCATATTTTATCTCCTGAGTTTTAGTCAGTATTTTTCTAATCAAAGCGAATGCGTGGATCAAGCCAGGCATAGGTAACATCAACCAAAAGGTTAGCGATCACAAGTACAACAGCGTAGATCAATGTCACACCAGTGATAACGGGGTAGTCTCGGTTACCAATACTGGTAACAAAATGCTTCCCCAAGCCGTTAATGCCAAAAATCAGTTCAACAACAAAAGTTCCTGTGACCAAAGCCGCAAAAGCGGGGCCTAAGATCGTAACAACAGGAATTAGAGAATTCTTTAGCGCATGTACAACGATCACCGTTTGTTCCCGTAATCCTTTTGAACGAGCAGTGCGGATATAGTCTTCATTAACCACTTGCAAGAGACTTGCCCTTGTAAGGCGCGCAATACCTGCAGCTGAAGAAGTACCCAAAGCAAAGACCGGTAAAATAGCATGACTAAAATAATTCGCGTTTAGCTGGCTAAAGCGAGGGAAAATTCCGAGGAAGAAGGGCGGTTTTGCACCCCAGGTTGCTACTGGGAACCAACCCAACTCGATAGCGAATATCCATATCAGAACCGGCGCCAAAACCAGGTTAGGAATAGAAAGGAAGATAACCGCAGCAAAGGTACTTGTGTAATCCATCCATGTATTTTGCTTGAGGGCCGCTATAGTTCCTGTTGGGATGCCAATAATAAGGGCTAATAATAGCGACATAAACCCCAACTGTGCTGAGACAGGCAAGGATGTTTCTATGATGTCATTGACGGTTTGTCCACGATAGCGCAAAGAGGGGCCAAGATCACCACGAATAACACCTAAAGAAGGGCCTTCCTCTCCCAGGAGATCGTCACCGACGAGATAAGAGAGAAATTGCTTCCACATGGGCCAATCGAGATGATATTTTGCCTCGATATTTGCGACAACTTGCGGAGGTAAAGCCTTGTCCCCGGCATGGTCAAAAGGACCGCCAGGAATGGCACGCATCAGAACAAAAGTAAATAAGGTGACTGCCAATAAAACAGGAATAAACTGCAAAATACGACGAATGATATATCGAAGCATAGGTTTCTTTCCTTCTACTTTAGAGAATTGAGAGGTGGAGGTTTCCCTCCACCTCTCAAGATCGGTACTAAATCAGAAATCTAGTTACCGCGAGCTGCTTCATCAACTGTCCAGTTGTAGAAGTCATTTGCGCCCAAGGGCGGGAAGTTACGAGTCACCCAGCTTTGGGTAACATTCATTGCGGTGTAGTGATAGATCGGAGCATAACCGACAATCTCTTCAGCGAACATCTTTTCAGCCTGTTCGTAGAGAGCTGCGCGCTCTGCGGGATCTTGAGCTTCACCAGCTGCAACGGTGAGAGCATTGAAGTCAGCGTTGTCAGTTCGGACGCGGTTTGCACCTTCGTCAGAGTTGAAGACTTCGTGGATCCAGTTGTTCTCATCCGGATAGTCAGCACACCAGCCAAGGCGGAAGATGTGAGGTACTTCTTCGATGGCGGTATCTTTGGTAATAGTGTCCAGATAAACACCCCATTCCTGGTTTTCAACACGAACTTCTGCACCCAGGTTGTCTGCCCACATCTGCTGGATTGCAGCGGCGATGTTAGCGTGACCTTCACTGGTGTTGTGCATAAGGACGATGTCCATAGCGTTGAAGTCATCAATGGTGATGCCTTTGTCATCCAGGTATGCCTGGAGGGAGGCTTTAGCAGCTTCAGTATCGTAAGCTAAACCAACGGTTCCGGGTTCGGGAGCGCCGAAGATTCCAGGAGGAGCAAAGCTGGTTGCGGGGATCTGGCCACCTTTGACAACATTGTCGATCAAACCCTGGCGGTCAATGGACTGAGCGAAAGCTATGCGGACACGGACATCATCAAAAGGCTCTTTGGTATTTACAAAGCCGTAGTAGTAAGTACAAGGAACAGGGATCTGGGTGTACTCTGCGCTAAGTTCGGGATCTGCTTTTACGCGATCAATTTCAGCGGAGGGAACGCTAGTGCTGTCAAGTTCGCCGTTTTCATAAAGGGAGAAAGCGGTGGATTCTTCTTCAATGATAACGCCATGAACGCGTTCAACTTGAACGGCATCAGCATCAAAAAAGAGGGGGTTCTTGGCAAGGTTCAATTCGCCGCCGTGTACCCAACTCTCAAGAACGTATGGGCCATTGGAAACGAAGTTCTCGGGCTCTGTCCAAGAATCGGGGTTGGCTTCAATTGCCCATTGGGGCATAGCATTGGCGATCCACATGCCAGCGATGGCGGGGAAGTAGCCAGCTTTGCGCTCAAGGGTGAATTGAACGGTGTAGTCATCAAGAGCGGCAACACCCAAGTCGTCAAGGCTTACGCCTTCTTCACCACCATTGATGGCAGCAGCGTTCTTGACAATATAAAGAACATAGGAGTAGTCAGAAGCTGTTTCGGGGTTAACTGTGCGTTTTACACCGTAAACAACATCGTGAGCTGTCACATTCTCGTGGCCTTCAACTTTGCTAACTTTGCCGGTTTCGGCATCATAGCTAACCCAGGAAACATCTTCGCGCATGGTGAAGGTCCAGGTCTGGTTGCCGTCAGCATCTTCACCAGATTCCCAACTTGTTGCCAAGTAAGGGATAACTTCGCCGGTGACGGGGTCAAATCTGGTCAAGCCCATGAAGGTATTACCAACAACATCAACGGAAGTTGTGTCAGTAGCCAAAGAGGGATCAATGGTTGGGGGCTCGGTGCCCCAGTTCCAGTTAAGGGTTACGGGATCTTCTGCAAGAGCACCGCTACCACCACAGGCGGTCAACACCATGCTGCTAACGATAAGCATAGAAATGACTAACCATAAGGTTGTATTCTTTTTCATTATATTTCTTCTCCTTCTAAGTTTATAAAATATTTGGTTTATCAAGTAACGACGAATTTATATCATCTGTTAAGAAGCACCACCTCCTTTATAAAGTGATAGGCTATTAGACCAAATGACAAGATACCCAATGATCATCATGAACTTCTCGCCACTCGGGTTCTTTTTCTTTGCAAATATCTTCTGCTATTGGACAACGCGGATGGAAGCGGCATCCTGAAGGTGGATTTGAGGGGCTGGGTACATCGCCCTCTAAAATGATGCGTTTACGCTCCCGTTCCTTCGTTGGGTCGGGGATGGGAACAGCAGAGAGCAAAGCCTGAGCATAAGGATGCAAAGGTTTGCCATAGAGTTCATCACGTTCTGCCAACTCGACGATCTTGCCTAAATACATCACTGCGGTTCGATCTGCGATATGACGTACCATACTCAGATCGTGTGCAATGAAAAGATAGGTCAGACCAAATTTTTCCTGAAGGTCTTCAAGCAAATTGACAACTTGCGCCTGGATCGAAACATCCAAAGCAGCAATAGGTTCATCACAAACAATAAATTTGGGGTTTAGTGCCAATGCACGCGCCACGCCAATGCGCTGACGTTGTCCACCTGAAAACTCGTGTGGATAACGATTGATAAAGTAGGGATTAAGCCCAACTAACGCGAGCAACTCTTTTACACGTTCGCGCCGCTCTTTTTTCGTCCCAATACCGTGTACTTCCAAGGGTTCAGCAATAATGCTGCCTACTGTCATTCTGGGATTCAAAGAAGCGTAGGGGTCTTGAAAAATAATTTGGAGATCACGCCGATATTTTCGCATCTTATCATCGTTAACTTCGGCCAAATTTTCTCCATCATAAAAAACTTTGCCCGAAGTGGCTCGATGTAGTTGAAGGATCGTGCGTCCTGTGGTTGATTTCCCGCAGCCGCTTTCTCCGACCAAACCTAAGGTTTCACCTTCCCGAATTTCAAATGACACATTGTCAACAGCTTGAACAGCACCGACCTGTTTCTGAAAAATAATACCGCGCGTGATGGGGAAATGCTTTGTAAGATTTTCTACCTTGACTAATACATTTTCTTTGTTCATCGAAACTCACCTGTATCTACATCAATCCAGCAAGCAATTTTGTGTTCGGGAGAAATTTCTTCAAGAGGGGGATTCTCAGTACGACATTTATCTTGAACAAATGAACAACGAGCCGCAAAAGGGCATCCTTTCGGAAGTTGAATAAGATCTGGTGGTAACCCCTTGATAGATTCCAAGTCTTCACCAACACTACCATCCATACGTGGCAGAGAACGTAAAAGAGCTGCTGTATACGGATGACGGGGCTGACCATAAAGATCACCTACTGAAGCGCTCTCAACAATATACCCAGCATACATCACAACAACGCGATCTGCCAAACCTGCTACAACACCAAGGTCATGGGTGATCCAAATAAGGGCCATGCCGATTTTCTTTTGTAATCGCTGAATAAGATCAACGATCTGTGCCTGGATGGTTACATCCAATGCTGTTGTTGGTTCATCCGCAATTAATACTGCTGGATTGCAAGCCAAAGCCATCGCGATCATTGCGCGTTGGCGCATGCCCCCAGAGAATTGATGAGGATAATCGTTAAGGCGAGAGGCAGCATCTGAAAGACCGACCATTTCAAGAAGTTCGGCTGCTCGTTTCTCAGCAGCTGCGTCATCTAAACCTAAATGCAATTGAAGGGGTTCTATTAGTTGAAAACCGATGGTTAGAACAGGATTCAGAGATGTCATTGGGTCCTGGAAGATCATCGCAATTTGACTGCCACGCACATTGCGCATTTCTTCTTTTGACAAAGACATAATATCCGTTTCCATGAAGTAGAGGCGGTCTGCCTCAATCTTCGCGGGCGGCACATGTAGCAAACGCATTACAGATAACATTGAAACGCTTTTTCCACACCCACTTTCCCCCACAATCCCTAAAGTTTCCCCTTCATGCAATGATATTGAAATACCATTCACTGCTTGCACAAGCCCATCATCTGTGCTGAACTGTGTGCGCAAGTTCTCAACTTGCAGAATAACCGATTTCTCGTTTACAGCCAATGTTGCCTCCAAACTAAAAAATTGAGTATAAAATTGATTTCAAAATAGCAGGATACTTATTCTTCATTCAAAAAGCCCGAAAAGGGCGAATAACATCTTATAAAAAAAACATAAAAAAGGAGTATAGCCACTCGATTATACCTGAATTCAATAAAGCGTCAATCACGTTGACAGTCATATCTGCCAACGGTACAATCGCCTCGTTGATAACAATCCCCTGGAGGAGAAAAATGTTAAAAGAATTCAAAGAATTTGTAATGCGCGGCAACGTGCTGGATTTGGCAGTCGCTGTGATCATCGGTGGCGCATTCGGAAAGATCATCGCATCGCTCGTGGCTGATATTTTGATGCCGCTAATTGGACTTATGATGGGCGGCGTAGACTTCGGCGCGTTATCCTTTGCGGTCGGAGATGCAGTTGTCGCTTATGGTGCGTTCATTCAAGCCATTGTTGACTTCATCGTTATCGCCTTTGTCATCTTCATGATCGTGAAAAGCGCAAATAAAACCAAGAAAGAAGAAGCTGCTCCCGCTCCAGCAGAACCAACAACAAAAGAATGCCCTTTCTGTTTTACCGAAATTTCCATCAAGGCAACCCGTTGCCCGAGCTGTACATCTGAATTAAAATAACCCACCCTTTTGCAGGGGCGGGTCTGAGACCCGCCCCTATTTTTTTAAACTATGCCTCTCCTTGATTCTCTTAACCCACAACAAAAAGAAGCTGTAACTGCAAATGACGGCCCCGTTCTTGTCCTTGCCGGGCCAGGCTCCGGAAAAACGCGCGTCCTGACACAACGTATTGCCTACTTGATCGGGCAAAAAGGGATCCGTGCTTACCAAATTCTCGCTGTAACTTTTACGAATAAAGCTGCGAAAGAAATGAAAGAGCGAGTCGAAGACCTGATCGGCCCACAATTTTCACAAGGACTGATGTTGGGCACATTCCATTCTGTTTGTGCGCGTATTCTACGCCGTGAAGTGGAATTACTGCCCTACGATTCTAATTTCGTAATTTTCGATTCAAAAGATCAAGAGAGTGTAGTCAAAACTGCCCTCCGTGAGTTGAATATAGACGAGAAACGTTATCGTCCCCGCTCAGTACACGGCTCAATTTCTAATGCAAAAAATGAACTAATTCGCCCCAGCGAATATCCCACGACTACCTACAGAGATGAAGTCGTAAAGCGCGTTTATGCACGTTATCAGGAACTTCTAATCGATAATAACGCCCTCGATTTTGACGACCTACTTGTAATAACAGCTCGTTTGTTAGAAGAAAACCCCGCTATTCGAGAAAAATATGCCGAGCGTTTTCAACATATCCTTGTGGATGAGTTCCAAGATACGAATATGGCGCAGTATACGCTTATTAAGCATTTGGCTTCTGTGCATCATAATATCTTTGTTGTTGGCGACCCGGACCAATCCATTTATCGTTGGCGTGGCGCGGATTATCGCAACGTAAATCGTTTTGAGCAAGACAATCCCGAAACAGTCACTATCTTGCTTGAGCAGAATTACCGATCCAAACAAAATATCCTTGATGCGGCAATGGCTGTGATCGACAAAAACTCCCGCCGAAAGCGCAAAGAACTTTTTAGTGAGCGCGGCGCAGGGAATAAGCTCTCTTATTTTGAAGCGGTAGATGATTACGCCGAGGCAAATTTCATCGTCGATACCATTCTTCAGATCACAAATAGCGGCGCAGTAAAGCCCAGTGATTGCTCTGTCATGTACCGCACGAATGCTCAATCTCGCCTTCTGGAAGAAGCTTTTTTGAAGGCGCAAATCCCCTACAAACTCGTGGGCGCAAAGCGATTTTATGGACGTAAAGAAGTAAAAGATATGATCGCTTATTTGCGCCTGATCCACAACCCCAGCGACCAAGTGGCATTGGCGCGTATTACCAGTGTCCCTCCGAGGGGAATTGGAAAGAAAACGCTCGATACCCTACACCAAGTTGCTCAGAATGCTGGCAACTCTCCCGGAGCAGCGTTACTCGATCTATCCCGTGGCACAAAATCTCCCTATTGGGATTCTTTCACCGCGCGCGCGGCGACATCCCTATCCAATTTCGGACATTTATTTGCCGACTGGCGCGCTTCTTCTGACGTCCTGACTGTCAGCGAACTTTTCGATAAAGTTGTCGCCGACATTAGCTATCTCGATTATCTCAACGACGGCACCGACGAAGGCACGGACCGCCAAGAAAACGTACTGGAATTGCGCCGTCTCGCCGAAGAATACGATCAACGCACATTAACCGAATTTCTCGAAAATGTAGCCCTGATCTCCGACCAGGACACACTCAAAGAAGGGCAAAACGCCGCCACGCTGCTGACCTTGCACGCCGCAAAAGGACTGGAGTTTGGCGTGGTTTTTATCGTCGGCATGGATGACGGCATCCTCCCGCATAGCCGCTCTTTTGACGAGCCCGAAGAGATGGCCGAAGAACGTCGCCTTTTTTATGTGGGTATCACCCGCGCGAAAAACCATCTCTATCTCGTTCGCTCGGTGCAACGCGGTGGGCGCGGATACGCCGAAGCAACCTATCCCTCCCGTTTTTTGGATGATATTCCCGAAGAATTGATGATCGGGAAATCCCGCGCTGGCGCCTCTCCCCAAAAATCTTATTCGTGGGGAGGTGGCTCTTCGCGCAGAAAAAAATCGACAACGCGCTGGACATCTTCCTCCTCTTCATCATCTACTTCTACCTCAACATTTCCGAAACGCGCGCGAAAGAAAATTGCTCCCGCTAAAGAATCAAAATACCGGATGGGATCACGAGTCCGCCACCCCGAATTCGACGAGGGAATCATTCTCAACACCCGCGCCGATGGCGACGACGAGATCGTGACCATTGTCTTTGAAAGCGTCGGCATCAAACGATTAGCCGCGAGTTTGGCAAAGTTGGAAATTCTTTCCTAAAGCGTAGGGGCGGGTCTTCGCGAAGCATCCCCGAGGGGGGCAAACCCACCCCTGCTTTTTAAATCAAGGTATATTTTCAAAATGACAAATCCAAAAAACTTCAAAGAAAGTTTTGATTTTCTTATAAAACACGCACAAGAAAAAACATCTTTCTCTGCCCAAGAGCTTGCCAGTAAAACAGGCTGGGAACTTGCTGAAACCAAAGAAAATATTGCCAATCGCCTTATCGACTTGGTCGAAGAAAAAGACGGGCAATATCTCGCCAAACCGGAAATTCTGCGTGTACGCCTGAACGATTTTAAAGAACTCCTGCACCAGAAAAAGCGACTATTTACCGACTACGTACTGGAAGTCTCCCCCAGCGTCTTGATCTATGAATTCTTCATGCCTCTTTCACGAGAAGACAGATTGCGCGAAGCCCTCGATAACCTTTTTTACCGCGACACGATCGAGCAAAGAATTCAGGAAATTGGCATTGCACAAATCCGCGTTGGATTAGATTTATCAGCAGATTACAGTGATGAAAAAATTCAGCAATTGGTTTTTGATTTTATGGAAAGCACCATTGGGGGCTATTCGATTTATTTAGTCAACGGGCGTTATCGCGCCGATCTACTTGCATCTCGCGCCGAAGTGGTTAGCCGCCCCTTTGCTTATGGTTCCTATATCGTAGATGAAACAACAGCCATTGTCCGCTTTATTCTACCGGTCGTAACAGATGCGGGGAAATTTGAACACGGAAATATCCTTGAGCCAGCAGCGGATTCGCTCCACGCGAACAAGCGCGCAGAGTTGATCCGGTGGCTCTTCCTGAATTTCTTTGCGGAAGCCTTAATTCGTGTTGTGCAGAATGAAGATGAGATTTGGCTGCTCGAATCAGGGATGCGCAGTGCTTTCTACCGCTGGATCAAACGTGAAGACTAAATGAAGCGCCTTTTCCTAAAGCCAATCCACTTCACTTATTTCCGCGTCCGCAGAGTTTTTAAGCCCATCTCAATAGGTGTACGCGTTTTACTAATTCAAGATAATAAAGTCTTGATGGTCAAACATAGTTATCAAGATGGTTGGTTTCTCGTTGGCGGCGGAGCAAAACAACGCGAAAACCTCGCCGATGCCGCCCGCCGCGAAGCAATGGAAGAAGCCGGAGCCACACTCGGGGAGATGAAACTCTTCGGCATCTACACAAAAATCGCCTATCGCCACACAGACCATATCGCCGTTTTCCTCTGCAAGGATTTCACCTACACGGGCAACGGAGATTGGGAAATTGACGCTATTGAACTTTTCTCGTTAGATACACTTCCCGAAAATACCGCCCCAGGTATCAGACGAAGAATTGAAGATTATTTAGCAGGGGTGAAGCCAGAAGAAGGTTTTGGGGAGTGGTAAGGTCCAATACAATAACCTTTCTCAAAGGGTTTGTAGGAAAAAGGAGAAGCTATGCAATACGTCAATCTCGGTAAAAGTGGACTAAAAGTTTCAAAACTGTGTCTGGGGATGATGACCTATGGCTCGCCCAAATGGCGTCCCTGGGTATTAGATGAAGACGCTTCTCGTCCTTTCATCAAAAAAGCACTGAATGCGGGAATCAACTTTTTTGACACCGCCGATATGTACTCCCTAGGTGTCAGTGAAGAATTGACGGGGCAACTGCTCCGCAAGTTTGGGGTCAAGCGCGAAAACGTGGTTGTTACCACCAAACTATTCTTTAACCTAACCGATGAAATCAATGCTGGTGGGCTTTCCCGCAAGCACATCATGGATGCCATTGATGCTTCACTAACTCGTCTGGGAATGGATTATGTAGACCTGTACCAAATCCATCGCTGGGATTATGAGACTCCGATCGAAGAAACCATGGAAGCGCTACACGACATCGTTAAAGCGGGTAAAGCACGATATATTGGTGCTTCATCAATGTATGCTTGGCAATTCGCCAAGGCTCAGCACACGGCAGAAGTAAATGGTTGGACTCGTTTTACTTCCATGCAAAATCACTATAATTTGGTCTATCGCGAAGAAGAGCGCGAAATGATTCCGCTGTGTATCGATCAGGGCATTGGCTTGATTCCGTGGAGCCCGCTGGCGCGCGGATTTTTGGCAGGCAAACGCAAACGCGAAGGTGGTGGCGAAACATCCCGCGCACAGACCGATCAATATGCCGATGAAATGTACTTCCGCGAGAATGACTTCACCATCATTGAACAAGTCCAGGAAATCGCTAAAAAGCACGGCGTGACCAACGCACAGATCGCATTAGCCTGGATGCTGAGCAAATCACATATCACTGCGCCCATCATCGGGGCTAGTAAAATGGCACATCTCGAAGAAGCCATCGCTGCCTTGGATATTGTCCTCTCAGAAGATGAAGTTTCCTTATTATTAGAAGAAGCCTACCAGCCACATCCTGTTTTGGGGCATTCATAAGAATGCTCTTGGGACTCACCACCCTCGCAAGGGGTTTAAATAAGAACGTGGTCATTTTTTCAGGTATTCAATTATGAAAGACGAACAGAAAACAAAATCCCAGCTTATTAACGAATTAAATGAAATACGTCAACGTGTTTCGGACCTGGAACAAGGTGAAAGTAATTTAAGCAAAAGCGAAACTCGCTATCGCCAAATATTCGAAACCAACTTGGCGATAAAACTCATCATTGATCCCTCAAATGGAAAAATCGTTGAGGCAAATCAAAGTGCCTGTGAGTTTTATGGGTATCCTCTTGAAACCCTAACATCCATGCGTATTACGGACATCAACATGCTTTCCGATGAAGAAGTCCAAAAAGAGATGGAAAAAGCAAAAAAAGAAGAGAGACTCTTTTTTAACTTCAAACATCAAATAGCTTCAGAAGAGATTCGAGCAGTGGAGGTTTATTCTGGGCCAGTGTCCGTTGCTGACTCAACTCTGCTCTACTCCATCGTCCAAGATGTTACAAAACGCAACGAAGCTGAACAAGAATTACACAAGCATCGGCATCACTTAGAAGAATTAGTTAAAGAACGTACCACCGAGCTCAAAAATAAAATGGGTGAACAACAAACAACATTTGACCTCATGATCGGCAGAGAAGTTCGCATGGCTGAATTAAAGAAAGTTATAAAAAAGTTACGCGCACAATTAGAAAGAGCAGGTATTACGCCCGAAGCAAATGACCCTTTGCTTGGGGAATGAGCCTAGCATAAAGCTGCGATATGTTAGACTTCGCAGCTTTTCTTTCTCCAATCTTTGTGCTTTTCTCTGTATAATTAGATTAAAAGATGTCAAGGGATAAAAAAGCAAACAAAAAGAGAGATAAAGAATCATCTATTTCGTGATCTGATATGAAAAAAACTATTTTCAAGTTAGGGCGCGCCAAAGGAATTATCGTAGTCACAAGTATCTCTATACTGTGTTCCGCCTCAGGTGAAAATGGAAAAATGGACATAAAAAATAAGACACT
>JABGQT010000177.1 GCA_018648685.1 Anaerolineae bacterium | reverse complement strand
AATCTGTATAACTCAAATCAGAAAAATTCGAGAAAATATCTTCGGCTTCAATATCCAAAGTTACGCCCATTTTCTCGGCGATTTGTGCCGTAATCACAAAACCAGGTAAGGCATCACCCAGCGCTTGAACTGCAGGATGGAATAACTGCGCGCGCCTTTCAGCAGATGTGAATGTCCCGACGCTTTCTGATACTGTACGGGATGGGAGCGTCACGCTCGCGTTTTCACTTGATTCCGTTATAGAGGCAGATTGCGCAACAACAAGATCTGCTTGCGCAGCAACCGCATCTACTAGAGCAGCTTTACCAACAACATAGACTGTCTTGCCCTTCAACGCAGATAAATCGTCAATGGCTTCGTAGCCCATTTCCCATGCGCCTTGTGTATTTGCCTCTGTCCAAACGCCAACTAAGCTAGTAGGCTTCAAGTCAGCGCAAGATTGAGCAAGAGTATCGTCACCTTTATAAAGAATAACGGTATTTTCAGCTTTGGCGAAAGCCTCTTTGGCGGCATCTAAACCCTGCCCAAAATCACGAACTACTGTAGTTGCAAAATCATCTAAACGAGTTGCTTCTTCTGTAGCAACAATCAAAGTTGCGCCACGATCTACTGCTTGTTTTGCTCGGAGCCAGAAAATTGGTGCATCAGTGTAAAGGTCAGAACCGATAACTAAAATAGCATCACCAGCACCTGTTTGATCATAAGAGCCAGACTTAGTTGTCAATGCACCGCCACCAACTTCGCTAAAACAAAGTGCTTTTGCGCCAACTTCGTCCGCAAGAGATTTGATATTAAAAAGGTCTTCATTCGGCAGACTTCCATCTACAACGAAAATCGCTTCATCAGCGGCACTCAAGTTTTGAGCTGCGTTCGCAATCGCATCTGTCCAGCCAGCAGAAGGAGCCGTGAGACGAGAATCTGCTGAAAAATCGGCAAATCTGCCTTTATCACAAATCCAAGTTTCGTTGACAGCTTCATTTTGGCGGGGCATCACGCGTTTGACAATCACTTTACCGCCACTTTTTACATCACGGCGGGTGTTGAGAACGGTATTACAGCCAACGGGACATTCGGCACAAATAGAAGCGGTGGCTTCCATCTCCCAAGGGCGGGCACCAAAACGGAATTTAGCAGTGGTGAGTGCGCCAACGGGGCAAATATCGGTTGTATTCCCAGAAAAGACAGAGTCGAATCCAGGGTCAGATGTGGTCATAATTTGGGTGTGGCTGCCACGTTCTTCAAATCCAAGAACGGCTTCGCCAGCAATATCGCTCTGGAAGCGTACACAGCGAGCACATTGAATACAACGTTCGCGGTCGAGCCAGATAAGGTCGCTGAGGGCAACTTTTTTCTCAGAATGACGTTTTTCGTCAAAGCTGAAACGGCTTTCTGCACTACCATGTGCGAGGGTTAAATCTTGTAGGAGACATTCGCCACCCTTATCGCAAACAGGGCAATCGAGCGGATGCGAAAGGAGTTGGAACTCGAGCATATCGTTCTGCCCTTTGACTGCTTTCTCGCTCTTGGTGTTAACGACCATGCCTTCTGATGCGGGATTGGTGCAGGAGGTTTCGAGTTTCCAACCCCAATTAATTTTGGGTGAACCATCTTCTTCTAAAACGGCATCACCAGTGGCGCGGTTAAAAGCAGGGCGGCCAATTTCAACGAGACATTGACGGCACATGCCAACTGGTTCCATTTTAGGATGATAGCAAAAGACAGGAATGTCTATGCCAGCTTTTTTAGCGGCATCAACAACCAATGTTCCAGCAGGAACACTGACTTCTTTGCCATCAATCGTGAGAATAATATCTTTGGTCATAAAAATACCTGTTGCGTGAAACATGAGTGTGTTTTCACGTTTTACGTTTCACTTTTCAAGTTTTATTTTTTGAAATCTTCCGGAAAACGTTCAATTGAGCTAACAACGGCCATCGTGGAGAATTCACCGAGTGCGCAGAGCGTTGTGCCTTGCATTTGATAGGCAACATCTTTG
>JABGQT010000155.1 GCA_018648685.1 Anaerolineae bacterium | reverse complement strand
GCTGACTGTGCGACATCAACCGTTTAAGGTGTGCGTTTTCACCGTTTTACGCACTGTGCATCATCGTGTGAAATGCCTATTATGATAGTGATAGACGTTTTTTATTAGATATCTGAACATGAATAAATGACAGAGCTACCCTTTTGCCAGGAAGATGCTTTTTGATGGCTATCAAGTTCAAATAATGCATGTTCCATCTTCAGATCAACAGAGCTCTCTGTTAAAGAAAAAAAGCTGACCACGCATTGTGATCAGCTTTTTGGTAATGGTGATGCTTTTTATTCTTTTTCTTCTTCCATTAAAGGAATGTTTTTGGCAACGACCCAGAAGAGAATTACGCCGATAGAGAATAATCCTGCTGTGCTAAGAACTTCTTGCCAGGTGGGGTAATATTCTGCGCCAGCCAGCCCAACAAAGCTAACATTTATGCGGTGTATGACCAAGCCCATGACTGAGAGGATGCCTGCCCGGAAAATCCATAAGCGGCAATTCTTGTATTTCGGGATAAGCAGGATGATAATGGGGAGGACATAGCCTAGTAGATTTTCAATGATAAACATTTTGCTCTGGTAACTGTTTTCAAAAATCAATCCAAGCTCACCTGCAACAGCGAGATCTCCTATTTTAAGAAGAAGTGTAGCGCTCAGGAAGACAAGAAGGAGTCTTCCTAATCCAGAAAATACACCTGGCTTGAAATGCCAGTCATCAAAGAAGCGAAGCCCAAGTAAGCCAACGGTGATTGCCATGGCGAAGCCTGATGTCATAGCAGAGATGAAGAAAATGAGCGGCAGCATGGGTGAGTACCACAATGCATGCAGTTTGAGAGGGAGTGCGAGGGAGATCGCGCCAAGCGACGACTGATGCCCTGAAGAAAGGATGATCCCTGCCGCGACGATGGGAATTTCAAAATAGTGCAGGAATTTGTGTGCACTGTGCCATTCGAGTTTTTCGAAGAGCATGGGGAGAAATTCGAGGGTGAGAATGAGGAGATAGGTAATTACACACATGCCCACTTCAAAAAGAGGGGAGTGTGGATTCCAGTAGAAGAAATAGTGCCAAAGACGCTCTGGTCTACCTAGTTCTACGGTAAGGGCTGCTGCTGCCGAGATATACCCGACAAAACCACTGACCAAGGCTATTCGAGCGATATTGTGGTATTTATAGCGGTGGAACATGTGGGTGAGCGCTGCCAGAGTAAATGCGGAGCCAGAGAATGCCATGACAGCAAGGTCAAAGCTTATCCACAGTCCCCAAGGGCGTGTATCAGAAAGATTTGTTGCAATGCCAAGTCCCTGTACCCAACGAATTCCCATGGAGTAAACACCAAGTACGGCGATGATGCCGAGAATAAAAATAGAAAGAGGGATTTCCTTTTTTATTCTCGGGATAGTAATAGTTGTCATTCTGTCTCTCCTTCTTCTTTACCCTGCTTTTTTCCGAGTCGTTGCCTTTCTTCTGCTGTCATAGTTGCCCTGTAAACAATTGCCGTGAAACCGGCTGCGCCGCCGAAGATGTAGGGGACGGCTCTTGTTGCGGTTTCGCCATAATGTGGAATGGCTTTTTCTGTCAGCGGAGGAAGCCCGATCTTGTCGAATGAAACTGCTGACAAGATAAGCACAGAAGTACCGCCGCCATCGTGTTCACCAAAAACGCGATCTTCATAGTATTTTCCGGGATTGGCTGCAATGCGCTCTTTCGCGATCTTGAGTAATTCGCCGCGTGTACCAGAGATCAAGGCTCCAGGGGAACAAGCGGTAGCACAGGCGGGGCCGTCGTGGCGATCGTAACAGAGATCGCATTTTGCGATCAGTGGGTAGGCTTGCGACCAATCATAAGCGGGTACGCCATAAGGGCAGGCTTGCATACAATAACGACAGCCAATACACTTGAGAGATTCGTAGAGAACAGGACCTTCGTCTGTTTTTTCCAATGCGCCAACCGGGCAGGATGTGGCACATGCCGGGTCTACACAGTGCATACATTGATATTTTCGGAAAGATGATTCGCCGCCATCTTCTGATTGGTAAAGTTTGATGAGTGTGAAAGTGTTGCCTGAGAGGTCATCAACATTTTCTTCCTTGAGATGGTTATCTTCTTTACAGGCGAGCTCACACTCTCGGCAGCCTACGCAGTAGGTGGCATCATAGAACAAAGCTTTTTGATCTTCAAGAGGGATATCTCCACCGCCGGAAGATGCAAGTGCTGTATTGCTTACCGCGCTGGCGGCTGCCAAGCCACCTGTGATCGCTCCGGCTACTTTTAGAAAATCTCTACGAGTGAGATCACTCATACAAGTATTGCATGTGTTATTTTCTTTTTTACTCATAATTATCTTTCCTTCGGTTTATGTGGCGGGTTCCAGCAACTTCAAAGACACCAAAGAGACCTACGATACCGATAAGCCAGTAGATCCAGTCATTTGTTTGAGCGGGGCGAGACACTAGCTCGTTTAGAGATTCTGGTGATGTTTCTGGATATTCATCAAGTTCCCAGGTTAATTCATCTGCACGTTCTTCATCATAGCCAAGGGCTGCGAAGTCTATGCGCTCATTTTGTGGATCATGGCATTCACGGCATTGCAAAACTTCTTCTGCCGGAGCGACCATGTGGGTGATGGGCCAATAGAATTCGGTCTCTACGAAATCATATTCACCACTATATTCTGCGCCAGCGCTTTCCATGCCCGCAGCAATTGCTTTATCCCAGTCGAAGCTCTTCCAGTAGGCATTCTCGTCTTTGCCGAAAAGATGTGGTACGGCGAGAACATTATTGCCTGAATCGTAGGGCTGCACTCCTGTGAAGCGCTTGACAGGCCAAATTTTGGCGTTGGGGTCGTCAATATCGCCGAGGAACTTGTTTACAGGAACGATGCTTGATGGATCGATTTCATCTGTGACCAGCATATATTCCGCTGTCCCATTGAACCAGACATATTCAGGGGCAACATTTTCTTCCCAAGTGAAGTTCCCTTTGAGGGTGTTGTATTCTTCTGTTGCGATCTTCGAACCATCTGATGCAAATTCACCGGCAGTTGACCAATCCCAAGTCATCTTAGTAGCGAGGCCACCACGCGCATATTCGGGAATATGACAGCTTTGGCAGGCGAGGTTTTCAGCATGTTGGTTTGTTAATTCGTCCTTGTGTGGATCTGCATCATGACAGTCAACACAGGTCTTAACCTTTTCATCATGTTCATAACGACTACCGCTAACGGCATGATCTTCTGTTACATGACATTCGGTGCAAGAGAAATTTAAGCCGGCAGCGTCCATGTGGACATCAAGAGCATGATTCGGCTCTTTGAGTGAGCTGTCAATATCACCATGTTTAACTGCATCACCGCCACCACCATAAGCGTGACAGACCAAGCAGTTGGTACGGCTTGGGGTACCGACTTTTTGTGCTACTAAAGTCAAATCGACTTCAGGATCAGGCATACCGGCAGCCGTGGGTGTTTTCTTGTAAGCCCCTGTGGTGTCGTGGCAGACAAGGCAATCAACATTTTCTTGCGCAGAAAAGTCAAAATCGTTGTCCTTCCAGCCGTAACCAACGTGGCAACTTGTGCAGCGCGGCTCGTTTGAGCTTGTTGCTACACAGAAATTATTGAGTTCGTTCTTCTTGCCAATAGTCTGACCGGTGCTTTCGTTGACGTACTCCCATGTCCAGTGCGTTGTGTGCATTAGGTCTTCGGCAGAGTCAATATGACAACTGAGACAGGCTTTTGTCAGGTCTTGAGGCGTTTCAAAATCTTGCTGCAAAATTTCAAAAACGCTATGGTCTACTCCACTGGAAGCAGGAGAAGCATTGCCTTGTTGACGAGAGATTGCTTCATCAACAATGGGGACTACTTCTTGGTCTGTGTTGATTTGTTCAGCGGTGGGTACTTGGGCAGATACTGTGCCGTTAAGCAATAAGCCAGTTACAACTAAAATTGCTGCAACTGCAAACCCAAGTGTGAACAAATTTGAGTTCTTTTTATGGTGCATTGGGTAAATCTCCTCTTCTAAAATTAAATATATATCTTATTTCTTATTTAACGCTCATAATATTAATCTCTTGACTCTTCATTATGTAGTGAATTATGTAATATATAGTGCTATGCAATGTAACCTATAAGACGTGTTTATCGTTCTTTACACAAAGACCAAAGTTTCGGAGCCAGGTCCGCAGATGGCTTCGGGTTGCAGATTTTCGATCGTTTTCCAGAAAGCTGCCTGAGCAACGGTAGCAGGTCTCCCCACGTATCTTCCGATGTAAATATCGCGGCAGATGCTCACGCCGCGTATAGGGATGACTGCAATATCCGGTTGACGCATCCCCGCAACAACGATATTGGAAACAAAGCCTACACCCAAGCCTTCTTGCACAGCAAGTGAAATTGCTTCCGAATTTCCCAGAGTGAGCAGGGTGTTTAGATCGTGTATGGAGATATTGACAGAGTCGAGGGCTTCTCTTACTGTTGCAAAAGTACCAGATTCTTCTTCACGCAAAATAAAATTAGCTTTATACAACTCTTCGGGGGCAATATCTTCGCGCTTTGCCCAAGGGTGATCTTGAGGGGCGATTAACATCACGGGGTCTTTCATAAAAAGCCGAAACTCAGCATCAGTACAGCTTTGGCGATGGCTGTGGCTGGACAGTGCAAAATGTACTTGTCCTTCACAAAGGTTATCTATAGATTTCGCTTGTGGAGCAACCTCACAAGTAACCTTTACCATGGGGTACTGGTTGTGGAATCTGGCGAGCAATTGCGGGAGCACATATTTGCCCGGGGTAGTGCTGCACCCTACTTTTAGATGCCCAAAGACCTCTCCATCAAGAGAAGCCATCTCCTCTTCTATACGTACTGACTGATTGACCATTTCTCGCGCCAAAGGCAACAAAGCCTCTCCGGCATCTGAAAGCTGCAAGCGCCGCCCGGTACGTTCAAAAAGCGGAGTGTCGAAATGTTGCTCCAACGATTTTATATGCTGACTGACACTAGGTTGCGACATGTGCAATAACTGGGCAGCTTGTGTGAAACTTAATGTTTCGGCAGCAGCTAAGAAGATATTTAGTTGATGTGCATCTAGCATATTTCTCTCCGTATACAGGGAAGTCTGTGAATTTTATAACATAGGCTTTATAACAATATCAAGTGCCAAAAGTCAGTTCAAAATAGCTTTTGCTTATGAGTTGACATAAGCAAAAGCTATAAGTAATAATTATCTTTATCACTTGATAGTATGACTTTTGCTTATTATAATGGTGAAAATTATTACAAGTGGCAAAAAAGTGACAAAATCTTTCTAAAGAGAATAAAAAAAGTTACACAAAATCATGCTAAAAGGATTTTCATAATAGAGGAGATCGAATGACAAAAAAAATCCGCATCATTATATTCATCTTGACAATGTTTGCCCTGAGCTTGTTTGGATGTACAGGAGCGACTTCGGTTCCCGAAATACCCACCGAGGAACCGACAGAAGAAGCCGCGCCTGCCCCTAAACTTGCTGCCGTTGTGGATGCAGTGGAGCCAAATTACTGCTTAGACTGCCACGCCGATAAAGAGCGCCTCGTAAAAACAGGCGAACCTATCGTGGAAGTCAAATCCGAAAGCGAAGGTGCTGGCTGAGGTGGAGAAGTGGCTCCGTTGGAGCCTTGGGAAAAAGTTTTAGTAGACGCAGAAGCCTTCCCGGCAACTGCACATGGTGAAATTTCTTGTCTTGTATGCCATGAAGGCGTTCAAGACCCGGATAAAGAAGTTGCGCACACAAGTTTAGTCGCTCTCCCCAGTGAAGAGAGTGAAAAATACTGTAGTGAATGTCATCCTGTAATCTCCAATATGTTCCCCGATAGCTTGCACGCCCAGCAAACCGGATACTGGACAACACTGGACGCACGCAGTACACCGGAAAATCACCCTGAGATCGAAGAAATGTTTGGCAACCACTGCCAATCATGTCACACTACCTGTGGTGATTGTCACGTCAGCCGTCCTCGTTCAGCTGAGGGTGGCTTCATTAGCGGGCATGTTTTTGAGAAAACCCCCTCAATGACCAACAACTGCACTGCTTGTCATGGCAGCCGTGTTGGGAATGAATACCTTGGAAAGAACGAAGGCATCAAATCTGACATTCATTTCCGTCAGGGACGCATGAAATGCACCGATTGTCATACCAGCCATGAAATGCACGGACAAACCACAGGCTGTTCATATTGTCACGCAGAATTACCCGAAAGCGAACACCTGCCTCCAGATCACCGCTACGATGATAACGATCTAAACTTCCCTGCTTGTGAAGCATGTCATTGGGAAGCCGCAAAAGGGCAGGATGAGATCAAAATGCACTCGGCGCACGAAGAAGATACCCTCGCTTGCGAAGTTTGTCACTCTGCGAGCTACACAAGTTGTGACAGTTGCCATGTTCAGATCAGTGAAGAAACAGGCAACCCCTACTTCACAACAGAAGGACATTACCTCACTTTCATGATCGGACATAATCCTATTCAGAGTGAACAAAAGCCATACGAATATGTAACATTACGACATATTCCTGTTGACAAAGATGCTTATGAATTCTATGGTGAAGACCTCCTGCCGAACTTCGATGCACTCCCAACATGGGCATATACCACACCGCACAATACCCAGCGTGTTGCGCCCCAAGCAGAAAGTTGCAATTCATGTCACGGCAACGCTGACATATTTTTGACAGCAGATAAAGTTATTGCAGAAGAAGTCAATGCAAACCAGCCTGTCATAGTTGATTCTGTTCCACCAGTAGTCAAATGATCAAAAAAGGAGACAACTATATAAACGTTGAATTTTGAAAATCTATTAACCCTAAAAAAAGCTCCTGCTCTGAAATTTGGCGGCGGGAGTACTTTAAAACAGAGTTTTTAGGATGGCTCTTAGCCGAACAAAAAATATCTTAATAAGAAAAATATAAGGAGAAAGAAATGAAGAAGAACCGAATTTTCACCCTGCTTTTCACCTTTGTAATGGTGTTCAGCATCGTCCTAAGTGCCTGCTCACCGGCACCCGTAGAAGAAGCTCCTGTGGCTGAAGCTCCCGCCGAGGAAGCCCCAGCAGAAGAGGCACCCGCAGAAGAACCGGCAGTGATTGATCCAGCCGATGCTGACTTAGATGGCGGTTATGGCAAATTGATCGAAACAATGGAAGGCTACAATGCTCTCAAAGACATCCCGGCTATTGCTGCGATGTTGGCAGAAGACAATCCTCCCTTCCTGTTGGATGTACGAAGCCCAGAAGAACTCGAGGAAAAGGGACATATTGAGGGCGCAGTGAATATCCCTCTCCGTGACCTGGCTAAAAACCTCGATCTGCTACCTAGCTTTGATACCCCTATCATCGCTTATTGTGGCAGCGGATGGCGTGCAGCCATTGCTATGCCCGCTTTGACAGCTTTGGGCTGGAATGATGTCAAAACCTTCCACCCACCCTCCTACGGTGGCTGGGTAGCTGAAGGGTTCCCGATCGTTGAAGGCGCCGCACCTGAAGCCGAAGTACTCAATGCTGCTGATCCTGATCCCGCCATGGTTGCTTCCATGGATAAGATGCTCAGTGCCATCCCCGAAGGATGGGGCGTAATTACAGCAGAAGTTTTAGATGCAGAGATCGTTGACAACCCCGATTTGATCTTAATAGATGTTCGCACACCCGGAGAAGTCGAAACAAGTATGATTGATGCTCCTAATGTGCTTTGGGTGACATTGGATGATTTCATCAACTTGCAGGACCAATGGCCTGCTGACTTGGATGTTCCCATCGTGACCTATTGCAAAGCGGGACATCGATCCACTGTGGCTATGACCATTTTGATGTCTTATGGCTATACCGATGTTCGCAGCCTCAAGGGCGGTTTCGTTGGCTGGAAAGGAGCTGGTTATCCCATAGCTGGTGGTCTTGAAGGCAACTACAGCACTATGCTCAACAACATGGAAGGCTACAATACCGTCAAAGCTGATGGTCTTCTCGCTGAAATGGTCGAAGACACCCCTCCATTCATCCTCGACGTACGTAGCTACGGCGAACTTGAAGAACAGGGTCATATCGAAGGTGCTTACCACGTTCCGTTGGATGAGCTCGCACAGCACATTGACATGCTTCCCTCCTTTGATACTCCCATCGTAGCCTACTGTGGCTCCGGCTGGCGTGCAACCATCGCAATGACCGCCCTCCAAGGCATGGGCTGGACCGACGTCCGCGCTCTCAAAACCACCTTCGCTGATTGGGTTGCAGCTGAAAACCCCGTTGCTGATGGGCTTCCTGAAGCGATGGTTTTGGACGTAGTTGAAGTTCCCGAAAGCCTTTCTGCTTCCGTTGATACTGCTGTTGTTTGGGCAAAAGACAATGGTTGGGGTGTCAAAACAGCTGATGACCTGAGCGTAGCCCTCATCGACAACCCAGACCTGATCCTGATCGACGTTCGCCGTGAAGAAGAACTGCTCGAAAAAGGCGTCATCGCTGTTGAGGGTCAAGAATTGATCACCCTCCCGCTTGAAAGCTTCATCGCTAAATCAAGCATGTGGCCTGCAGACAAAGATGCCGAGATCGTTGTTTACTGTGGCAGCGGACACCGCTCCACCATGGCAATGGAAATCCTGCTTAGCAATGGCTACACCAATGTCAAGAGCCTCAAAGGTGGCTTTGGCGGCTGGGCAGAAGCCGGTCTCCCCGTAGCAGAATTCGTAGTTGCTGAATAATCGAATAAAGAAAAGAAATAGACTAACTCCCCTGAATAGAGATCTTCAGGGGAGTTTTTTTTTGGGATAAAAAGCCGAAAACGCCCGCCCGCACTCGGAACGTGTGTGTTTTTGGCTTGCTCCCGTTAAATAAACAAAAGGCCGCCAAAAAAACTTCTGCTCGTTAAACCCACCCCCAAGATATGCATTGCATCTGTTTTTGATGCGTTGCATATCGAGTCAAACAACGTAATTCACCTTTTCAACAAAATAATTTAAGATGCTCCCGCGCTGGGGACAGCGGCGAGAACGATTTTAAAGTAGGCACTAAATACTCTCCTTCTATTTATGTCTGATAAAATGGGCGCATCAATCACGAGGAAAAGGAAGCTATATGTCACTAATAAATCACTATTCAATCCTTTGGGGTGTTGCATTTTTATTTGCACTCTTCGCCTATATATTTCGCAAAGACGACGCAAAGAAGAAAAAGCTATATATCATTACAGGGAGCGCTGTCGTTCTGCTGGGATTTTGGTTCACAGCACGCGCCCAAACGGGGAGCACAGAATCTGCTTCAGCTTTACGTCAAGAAATCGGGCAAGGACAGCCGGTTTTGTTAGAATTACAATCTCCCTTCTGAGCGGCTTGTGCTGCGGCACAGCCCATCGTCGATGGGATCGAAGAAGAATTTGCTGGTGAGTTGCTGGTATTACAGATCAATGTTCAAGCGGAAACAGGCAAAGAATTTGCCAGAAAATTTGGTTCTTTCACGCCAACATTTGTTTTTATAGATGCAGATGGCGAAGAGATGTGGCGTTCGTTGGGGACTGTAGATGCCGATCAGGTACGGGCATCGATGCGGAAATAAAGGAAGTGCGTTGCATCTGCTTTTTGATGCATTGCACTTCGGTAAGTGAGAAGATGTTTTTTGACGGAAGCAAGCCCAAAACACACACGTTCCGAGTGCAAGCGAGCGTTTCGGTACTTCATCCAATAAAAAAACCTTGCGAAGATTTTAAACCTTCGCAAGGTTGCTTTTTGAAACTTCGTGTGATCTAAATAAAGACGATTTGTGCGCCTTCAGTCATATCCATGAAGTCAGAGGCAGTGACTACGCTGTCGATGGCGGGGAGGAAGTCTTCGTCTTTGATGTCGAACATATCTACGGTCATTTTACAGCCGTACATATTTGCGCCAGCATCTGAGAGCATTTCGATATATTCGCGCACGGGGGGAACGCCAAGGGCTTTCATTTTCATTTTCATGAACCAGGTGGCAAATGCGCTCATGCCGGGAATGATGCCCATGATATTGGGGATGCCCCAGTTTCCTGTTGGCAACCCCATCATGCTCATTTTGAAGCTGGTATTTGCAACAGGAGCAATTTCAAGTTTGTCTACCCGTTTCTCTGTAACCAGATCAAGCCCCCAGAAAGTGAAAAAGATGGTGACATCAATGCCGTCGCCGAGTGCAGCCCAACCCATGATGAGGGCGGGATAAGCCATATCGAGATCGCCTTTGGAGCAAATAAACGCAATGTGTCGGTTTTTTTCTTCTGTCATTATAGAACTCCTTTTTTTGAGAGACATAAAACTTTAGACTTCAGACATTAACGAAGTTAGGTCTGAAGTCTCAGGTCTGAAGTCTTTTCTATACACAACCTTCGGGTTTCCCAAGACCAGAAATTTTGGCAACTTTCTTAGCGGGTCCTTTGGGGAAAAGTTTGAACAAATCTTTTGTGGTAACGCCAGCCCCTGAGGTGATTTGGCGCAAGGTTGGGGCAGCACCAGAGTCTTCTGCTGTTTCGCGGCAGAAATTGATGACATTCCAGTGGGCATCTGTGAGAGCAATGCCTTCTTTCTCGGCCAAGGCGGCTGCAAGTTCTTCTGTCCATTCTGCTGGAATAGTCATGAAGCCGTCGTCGTTCAGGGTGATATTGTCTAAAAGGGTCATTATAGGGTTCTCCTAATATTTATTGAGTGGGCGTTTCGCCCATAACTTTGAGTAAATTGAGCATGCGGGACATGCCTCTGCGTACTTGTGGGCTGCCCATTTCTTTGACTAATTTGAAGGCGGATATATTCTCGTCTTCTGCGGGAACTTCACGAATTGCGTCTACGCCTTGGTTGGCAATTGCCATGATCTCTGGCTGGGTCATGTTGCGAACTGTTTTTAGGATGATGACCACATTATCTGCCAAGGCTCGGACATCTTCTTCACTGAATTCTGTCACAACGCGCTCGACGATTTGCCAGCCTTCGCGGGCAAAGGCGAAGTAGCCCTCGCGTTCCAGTCGATCTAACTCATGGACGCCTTGATTGAAGATTTGCTTACCTAAGAATTGCATATCTTCGCTGAGTTCCATTGCATTTTCGAGTTGGTCAAGCAGCTTTGTGAGCAAATGAGTATCTCGTAAGACACGTTTCAATAAGAAAAAAAGGTCTTCGGCTTGAAAGTCAGAGCCGATTTCAGCTAACTCATCGATGGCTAGCTTGAACATGTGATTGCCAATGGGGATTAGGTCGCGTTGCAATTCTTCCATTTCTTGCTGGCGGCGTTGCTGTGCTGCCATATGGCTTTCGATGCGATCCATTTTTGCCATAAGCTGGGCAAATTGCGCTTGGGTGATGGCTGTTTCAGTCATCGTTTTCTCCTATTCCCACTTTCCAGCCATGCTCATCTGTGATTCAAATGGCATTTCGCCGCCTTTGAGCAAAATATTCCAGTACATCCAGCGGAACATCATTTTGCCCCAGTGGTTGGCGTAGGATTCTTTGAGCAGGGAGAAGGGTCCAAATCCGGGTAATGGATATTTCCCCGGGAGGGGTTCAACATCGTAGTTGAAATCGATCAGCACGCCTTTCTCAAAACCAGATTCGATATAGCAGTTTGCGTGCCCATCAAATTCGGGGAGCGGATCCAGGCCTTCCATATGACGTTGGATATTCTCGATCAAAATATCGAGCATAAAATGGGCTACGGAACCAGCTTTGGATGCAGGAACGTTTCCGGCATCGCCGATGATCCAGACGTTTTCCCATTTATCGGTTTGGAGCGTGTGTTTATTTGTGGGAACAAAATTAAGCTCATCTCCCATACCTGAATTGCCGATCACTTCCGCACCCATATTTGTGGGGATGGTCACGAGTAAATCGTAGTTTATATCTATTTCATCATACGAGCGAATCGCTTGCTTGGCATGGTCAACTTCCATAATATTGAAGTCAGGTTGCAAGTTAATGCCTTTATCTTCGAGCATTCCGCCCAAAATAGCAGAGGCGCGCGGTTTTGTGAAAGCGCCGGGCAACGGAGTTGCAAAAACGATCTCCACTTTGTCACGGATACCGCGTTGGTGGAAGAACCAATCTGCGAGAAAAAGGAATTCCAAAGGAGCAACGGGGCACTTGATCGGCATTTCGGAAACGTTCAGCACCATTCGGCCGCCTTTCCAGAACTTCAGGAAATTACCGAGCTTTGTTGCACCATCAAGGGTGTAGAAGGGGAAAACATTTTTCATCCAGGCGGCTTCATCATCCAGACCAGGTGTTTCTTCGGGGTGGATATGGCTGCCAGTAGCAATAACTAAATAATCGTAGTTAATCGTCTTTTTGCCTAATTTCACGCGGTTTTTCTCTGGTTCGATCAACTCAATATCAGAGAAAATCACATCGACTTGTGGAGGTAAAAAATTACGTTTTGGTTTTACTACATCGGCGGGGGTATATGTCCCGAAGGGGATGAACAAAAATCCCGGCTGGTAATAATGTGTCTCGTCTTTATCAACAATAACGACCCGCCATTCTTGTGGATCAAGAATTTCTGCCATTTTGTTGGCGACCATGGTGCCACCTGTACCGGCACCAAGAATAAGAAAAGTTTTCATTCAAATCTCCTTATTTGGATGAAGAACCGCGAGCGACCGCATCTGCAAGTTGCCCACGTTTTTTGAAGTTATCTGCCATAAC
>JABGQT010000203.1 GCA_018648685.1 Anaerolineae bacterium | reverse complement strand
CAAAATATAATTGTGGACGATGCCTGAGGGTGTATCTTCGGGCAGATAAACCGCGTTATCCTGGCGCGAGAAAAAGAGAGAAAGGGATGTAAGAATCAAGAGTGCAATGACAACCAAAATTACAATCAGAAAACGATCATTTTTCATGGGGATTACCTCCTGCGGGAACGCACCTGATTTGAACTTGCTACTCTTTAATAGAGCGTTTTCCCGGTCTCGATAAAATTAGGATAAAAGGGCCTAACGCAGGGACAAGCAACGCCAAAAGCCCCCACATCGAATATTCGCCAAAGCTCAGATTTCGATCCCGCAAATAGAAAATAGCCAAGAGAAAACTAGCCAGCAAATAGGAGAATAAGATTATGCGTAAAGTCTCTATATTCATAGTTTTATTGTATAGGGAGAGGAGGGAAAAAGCAAGAAAGAATGTTCTAAGAATTATCACCCTGTGAGGCAGGTGTGCGTCGCACCAAAACGACAAGAATCTGCCTATCGACAGGCAAAATACTCACCGATTGGCTCTGTTTTATCGAAGCTGGTGCGACGCACACTCTTATGGCTTGAAGAAAAAGAAAAAGCCTCGTGAAAGTATCAGACTTTCGCAAGGCTTTCCAAGTCAATCTAAGAAGCAACGAGGGTTAAACCCAGCCACGCAACTCCATCGCTTTAACAACACTGCCGATAGCAACCATATAAGCTGCATCGCGCATATAAACATTCTCTTTCTCAGACATTGCCAAAACTGCGTTGAAAGCAGTCGTCATCTTTTGGTCGAGTTTTTCCAGAACCTCATCTTTGGGCCAATAGAAGTTCATATCATTCTGAACGCCTTCAAAATAGGATACTATCACGCCACCGGCATTGCAAAGGAAATCGGGGATATTGAAAATACCTTTTGCCTTGATAACCTCGTCTGCTTCGGGCGTTGTAGGTCCATTTGCGCCTTCTGCAATCACCTTCACACGGTTACTAATTTTCAAAATGCTCTCACCATTAACCTGACCTTCGAGCGCGCCGGGCATCAAAACATCAGCTTCTTTTGTGATCCACGCATCGCCATCTTCACGGATATAGCCAGCTTCGTCAGCTTTTGCTTTATCAATCATCCCGTATTGATCGGTAATAGATTGCAAGAAGAGCGGGTCACAGCCATCGGGATGACTATAAGTATAAGAAGTCGTATCTTCACGATCCCAGCATGAGACGCAGGCAATTTTTCCGCCTAGCATTTCAACAAATCCAATGGCTGCATATTGACTGACGTTGCCAAAGCCCTGAATCGCCATAATAGAGCCTTCGGTCTTCAAGCCGAGATGCTTCATTGCCTCACGCAGCGTGTAAATCACACCATAACCAGTTGCTTCTGTGCGCCCCAAAGAGCCGCCGCCACCGAGGGGTTTGCCGGTGAATACACTTGGTGTAAATTCGCCAACGAGTTTGGAATACTCATCCATCATCCAGCCCATCATTTGCGGATTTGTGCCCACATCTGGCGCGGGGACATCTTGGCGGGGTCCGATATTGCGCCACATACTCTGTACCCAGCCGCGCGTCAGGCGTTCTTTTTCAGAAGTCGAAAGTGTTGCAGAATCAACAATGACGCCGCCTTTACCGCCGCCAAGCGGAATATCTGCAACAGCGCATTTCCACGTCATCCAAGTGCCGAGTGCGCGAACTGTATCCATCGTCTCGGAAGGGTGAAAACGGATGCCACCTTTGTTGGGGCCACGCGCGTCATTATGTTGTACGCGATAACCCTGAAAAACGCGCAGAGTCCCATCATCCATACGAACAGGGATGCGGAACGAATACTCCCGCGCAGGCCAGCGCAAAACTTCGGCAATTTGGGGGTCCAGGTTGAGCAATTCTGCAACATGGTCAAATTGTTTTTGCGCCATTTCAAAAGCATTAATCTGTTCAGACATTTTGTCTCCTTAAAAGACGGTCAATTGAGAAAAGATAAACGGGCATACTGTTCGGTATGCCCGTTTTTAAACAAGGAAGGTAAAGTGAATATTATCATCCTGTCCATAGGGTACATGAGATTAGAAAGAAGGTCAATAGGATGGAAATCATTTCAGAATATGATTTCCATCAAAGCATTTTTGAAGTGATTTTTCTCTTGCTTGCCGGCCAATTTTTGGCCTTATTATTTCCCTTTCCAATCAGCGGAGCGTTTTTCGACAAAAGCCGCCATGCCTTCTTTTTGATCTTCAGTTGCAAAGAGGAAGTAGAAAGCGCGACGTTCAAATTCAAGGGCTTCGGTGAGCGAAAGTTCGTAAGCTTTGTTAACGGCATCTTTTGCCTGACGCAATGCCAAAGGTGCGCGAGCGGCGACTCGTTTTGCCAGCTTGAGCGCGACATCAAGGTATTCTGCTACAGGGACGACTCGATTAACGAGACCAAATTCGAGGGCCTCTGTCGCGGATAATATTCGGTTGTTGAGTACCATTTCCATTGCAATGGCCTTGCCTACTGCATGAGTAAGACGTTGAGTTCCGCCTGCGCCGGGGATCACGCCCAAATTAATCTCAGGCTGTCCAAATTTGGCTTTTTCCGAAGCAACGATCATATCGCAAGACATCGCAAGTTCGCATCCGCCACCGAGCGCATATCCAGAAACGGCGGCAATGATCGGTTTCTTAATAGCCCGAATCCCGTCAAATAGTTCCACAAAAGAGCTTTTGACCATCTCCACTGCCGACATTTTTGCCATCTCGCTAATATCTGCGCCAGCCGCAAAAACGCGCTCACTGCCCGCGATCACGATTGCGCCTATCTCATCATCTGCATCAAATGCAGAGAGTGCCGCGATCAATTCGGTCATCAGCGCGCCGTTGAGCGCATTCATTGCCTCGGGGCGGTTTAAAGTAATCACGCCAACACTTTCTTTTTTCTCGCTAAGGATTGTTTTATAAGTCATTTTGCCTCCAGAGTGGTTTTTTATGAGAAAAATGATAAAATTACCCGACATTCAAAAATAAGGAGATTTTTATGAATATCATTACTATTTTACTCTATGCCCACTCAGGCATTCGTTGGTTAATTATTTTAGCGGCACTCTTGGCACTTGGCATTTTTGGCTATGGCTGGATTGTTAAAAAGACCTTCCCGAAGCTGGGGAGAATCTTACCCGCAGCCTATAGCGGATTACTCGACGCACAAGTATTGCTTGGCCTGATCTTCATGATCTGGACAGGGTTAGCAGGCTCAGGTTTTCCTCGCTTTCGTTGGGAACATATGGCGATGATGATCCTTGCCGCAGTGGTCGCCCACTTACCCTCTCGTTGGGCAAAAGCTGGAAAAGAAAACCTTTACCGTAATATCTTTTTTGCCATTTTGGGCAGCCTGGTATTGATCTATCTTGGCGTTCTCGTACTCCCCGGTGGTTGGACTCGCTAAAAGATGGAAATTCGCCCCTATCAAGATAATGACAGGGCAGGATTAATAGCACTCTGGACAGAGGTTTTCCCGGCAGGGTCAGCGCATAATGACCCTGCTACCTCTCTGGATAAAAAACTGCGCACCGACCCTGACCTTCTGCTTGTTTCCGTTAAAGAGGGCAGGGTCGTCGGCTCGGTCATGGGAGGCTACGACGGCCACCGCGGCTGGATCTATTCTCTTGCCGTATACCCTTCCCTCTGTCGACAGGGAATTGCCTCCGCGCTAATGCGCGAGATCGAAGAAAAATTACGCGAACGCGGATGCCTAAAAGTCAATTTGCAAGTACTCAGTTTCAATGCCGAAGTCGTTGCTCTCTATGAGAGTTTAGGCTTCAGCGTTGAAGAAAGAATAAGTATGGGGAAGAAATTATATTAGTAAAACTCCCCCGTTTGCGGGGGGAGCCAGAAGGGGGGATACTGCGTCTCTGCCCCAATGCTCTGTATTGGAATGCTGTATAATCTGCCTAAAGTTACTTATCACGCATATTATCTGGATAATGTCTGAATAAGAACATTATCCAAGATAAATAATGGATAAAACGCTCATTTCAGAGTTTATACATCAAAAACAGGCTTTTCAATGCATAATCAGCTTTGGTGGCATTTTATACAGCGATAATCTCGCTTAACACCCCGTTAGTTTGCATCAAATCAATGAGAAAAGTTAAATTCAAATACAATTTGAAGCTAATATAATATAGTAACAATGGAGCTTGCATATGGACAGAGATATACTATTACTTTTGTTAGGGAGCTTGATTGGTTTTCTAAGCAGCATATTATCAACCATTGTTGCTCACATTCTAAAAAATAGGGAAATGATGCGTATCTGGGAACGAGAAAATCAAATAAGAGAATTAGAATTTAGACAAAAAGAAATAGATAGGGCTCGAGAATTTGCTATGGAAGAGGAAAAACTGAAATATCCAAGGATATTGCGAGACCCATTTGGAGAAAGTGGTGCTCCTGATATTACAGAAATTCATGCGGAAGAAAATTATTATGAAGAAGAGAATGAAGAAGTTGTTGAAATTGATTCTGATGGAAAAATCCACAGACAAGGTGTTTGATGAATATAAAAAATCAAAAGAAAAAACTCAAAATTCATGGCTATTGGAAGAAAGCGATTTTTTCCGGAGTCGCTGGTTAGTAGAAAAGGAAAAGTTATATGTATCGTATCGGCAATTCGTATTTTTTGGATCAGATGGAGTTGTATCAACACTTAGAGGTCGAATAAGAACTCCTATAAATAAATACGGTTACGATGTGAAAGTAAAAATTCCTAAATCTTACCCACTATTAATACCAGAAGTAACATTAGTAGGTCAAAAAATACATCAGTCCTGTCCTTTTGCATATGGTGATAATCGTTTGTATCTAATGCGGCCTTCAGAATGGTCTCCTATATTCACACTTTCATTTTTATTAGCAAAAACAACAATGTGGTTGAAAAAATTTGAGCTTTGGGAGGCCAATGATCACGAATTTTGGCCATAACAAAGTCTGAGAACATTAAGCAAACTAACAAAGCGTGCAGCGGACGGGGGGGATTCGTCCCGCGAAAATAGCATTTTTCTGGCTTTGGGCTTTTCCGCTTGTAGACAGGTTCTACGCCCTCCTCCCGTCCGCCGCTAACGCAAACCGTTAGACAAAGAAGCAAGAAAAAACAAAAACGCGTTCTTCACAGAACGCGTTTTCTTATGGCGGGGAGGGCGGGATTCGAACCCGCGGTCGAGTTAACCCCGACACCCACTTAGCAGGCGGGCCCAATCAGCCACTCTGGCACCTCCCCAATAAACTGTTAATACTCGGAAAAAAGTGAGCGGAGGGAGAGGGATTCGAACCCTCGAAGGGGGACACCCTTACCTGTTTTCAAGACAGGCGCCTTCGTCCACTCGGCCATCCCTCCGAGCGGGACGATTTTACCATAAATGCGAGATTTTCAACCATCGAATCTTGACAATTTGGTATAATCTCCGCCTTACGCAGTCCCGCGTTAGTCATTTATTAATCTTTACCTACCTAAGAAAGGAGCGGGATGGACAAACTGGATAAAAAATACCACATCTGGACAGCCGGATGTCAAATGAACGTAGCTGATTCTCGGCGTTTGGGTTCGAGCCTCGAGCATCTCGGCTACCAATTTACCGACCAAGCCAAAGAAGCCGATGTGCTCGTGCTCAATACTTGTGTTGTACGTCAATCTGCCGAGGACAAAGCCCTCGGATTTTTGCATTCCATTCGCCCGCTTAAAGAGAAAAAACCCGATCTCATCATCAACCTGATGGGCTGTCTCGTCGGCGTAAAAGGCGCAGAAAAGTTGCAGAAAAAACTTCCCTTTGTGGATGTTTTCTCACCGCCATCTGACCCAGGACCATTGATCGCCCATCTTTCGCAGGATGAAGACTACGTCGCCGAGACGAACGCGACCCAAAACAGGTTTGCGCTTATGGATGCTGAGATCATCATCCCTGAGCATGAGCGCGGTAAACTCGTCTCTGCCTTTATACCGGTTGTATACGGATGTTCGCATGCTTGCACCTACTGCATTATCCCCTACCAGCGAGGCATCGAAAGAAGCCGCCCGGTTGGTGAAATTATCGCTGAAGCCCGCTCTTTAGCAGCGCAAGGTGTAAAAGAGATCACCCTTTTAGGGCAGATCGTCGATCGCTATGGCAAGGATGTAGAAGATGGCCCTAATCTAGCCGACTTACTCCGTATCCTGAATGATGTCGAAGGTATTGAGCGGATTCGCTTCCTTACTTCTCACCCCAATTATTTTGGTGTAGACATCATGCGGGCTGTTGCCGAATTGGATAAAGTGATGCCCCATTTCGAAGTCCCCATTCAAGCGGGCGATGACGAAGTGTTAGAAAATATGAGACGCGGCTACACCCAGAATGATTATCGCAAACTAATCGCTCAGATTCGCGAGGAAGTCCCCAATTCTTCCATTGCTACGGACATCATCGTTGGTTTCCCCGGCGAAACGGATGAGCAATTTGAGCATACCTACGAGCTTCTCGCCGATCTAAAAATGGATGTTGCTCATCTCGCACGCTATTCTCCACGTAAGGGCACGGTATCCGAACGCCGTATGCCGGACGATGTCCCGGACAAGATTAAACGGGAAAGATTTCATCGGCTGGAATCGCTCCAAAAAACGATCGCAAGTGAAATCAACGCGCGTCTTCTGGGTGAAACCCTTCCAGTTCTCTTTGAAGAGAAAGTGAAAGGTCGTTGGCGAGGAAGAACATCTACCAATAAACTTGTTTTTGTCGAAACTGATGATGATTTGCGTGGGCAAGTACTCCCTGTTCAGATCACGTGGACAGGTCCGTGGTCAATGCAGGCTAAGTTACTAAACCAGTCGCCAACGCCAATTATTTTAGAATAAAAAGATCCCCTGTTTCTGAAAAGAAACAGGGGATCTTCTTTTAGAGCATCTGTAAAACATAAGATACACTTTCGAACTCAGAGTTGACTTCTGAAAACGAATTGCCGATTATGGGGCCTAAAATTAGAAGAACTGCTAAAACGATGACAGCGATTAAAACAAGAATAAGTGCATATTCTACTAAGCCTTGGCCTTTCTCGAGCCTCAGACCGATCACATATACCACCTCCTTAGGGTAAAGGATAGAGCGAACTATCTTTCTACTCTAGCATAAGAGAATAAGAGAAGCAAGAATAAGCCAGCTAACAAATCTGCAAAGTAGAAGGGAAAACTTATTCTTTTTGCGCTTGCCCGTAATCGCAAATTGCCAAAAGCGGGCATTTGGCGCAATTTGCTTTGCGTGCTTTGCAGATCTCGCGTCCCAAGCGGATGATGTTAAGATGCGCGGCATAATAGCTTTCTGGCGGGAAAATACTTTCAAGGTATGGGTGTGCTTTTTCTACGGATATTTTTTCGGGGCGTAACCCAACCCGCCCGGTAATGCGGTATACATGTGTATCTACAGGAAAAGCGGGCATCCCCAAAGAAAAGAGCAACACGATAGATGCAGTTTTGGGTCCTACACCCTTAAAATTTGTCAGCCAGGCGCTCGCTTCTTCTATAGGCAATTCTTTCAAAAATTCAATGCTTAACTCGCCACGCTCTTCGCTAATTTGGCGCAAAGCACGCTGGATATTGGGTCCTTTTGTCTTTGCCAACCCCGCTATTCGCACCGCTTCGATAATTTCGGCTTCTGGGGCATCGCGGACTTCCTCCCATGTTGGGAATTTCGCACGCAAAGAGTCAAAAGCGCGATCACGATTTACATCGTTGGTGTTCTGCGAAAGGAAAGTTGAGACCAATTCATCGATCGCGGGCAAAGGGTTTCGCCAAATAGGTTCGCCAAACTTTTCCAATAGACGCTCGTGTACTTCTATCGCCTTCTTTTTCATACTCGCTCCAACTCAAAAACCGGATGCGCTTCTCCCACTTTGATCTTTCGCCAATTGAAAATTTCGGTCACGGGTCCAAACTCATCTGCTAACTCGGCTAACTCGTCTTTATTCAGGATGCCAAATTGGCGGAGGATTTCGATCATAACGGCTGCGCGGACGGCTTCTTTTGGGTCGCCATCAGATATTTTTAGCGCGATCCCGACTCCTTTTGGGCTTGCCTGTGCCCGAAAGGGTGCCTCCGTTAAACCGGGCAGGATGCCGACAGCCTGATATCCCTCTGCGCCCGTCTTGGCGACGAGTTTTCCGCGCCCGATTTGCATGAGCCGCGTATCAAAGCGCCCGAAGCCGCTCACCATTTCGGGGTGTGCCATCATCGCGGAGGTGATCGTTTTACAGGCATCGGCGCGTTTTTCTGGCAACTTTTGCGGGTCGCAGAGACGGGCAAATCCTAGTGCTGTATTATAGAGGGGAATAGAGAAGTTTGGTGCAGAGCATCCATCGGTGCCGGTGCCAATTTTATCAATGCTAAATTTGCACATCTCGGAAAAAGTTGTCAAAATATCTTTTTGGATGGGGTGTTCGGGGTCAAGGTAATTGTCAAGAGGTAATCCGCGCATTTTTGCGAAGGCGAGCATCCCTGTATGTTTGCCGGAACAATTATGACGAATAGATGTTGGTTTTTCTCCTCTACGAATGAGGGTTTCGTTGGTTTCTTTGTCTAGCGGGGGATGTGAGCCGCATTGCAGAAAGCTCTCGTCAATGTCGATTTTTTCTTGAATTCCGCGTACCGCTTCGGCGTGCATGTCAGTTCCACCGTGTGAGGCGCAGATCTGCGATATTTGGCGCGGTAGCAAGCCTAAATCACGGGCGTATCCCTGCTCGATAAAGGGCATCGCCTGAAAGGGTTTGGCAGATGAGCGGAGGAAGGTATCCTGCCGGGGATTTCCTATCCATGCGAGCAGTTTTCCTGAAGAATCAACAAGAGCCGCAGCTGCATAATGTAGCGATTCGGCTCTTGTGCCGCGCGTGCGTTCTAGCACAGGGGCGTAAGGTTGCATATTCTTTTATTCTTCTTCGTCGTTTTGATAGTGGTTTTGGTAATATTCTTTGAGGCCGTAGCGTAGACGCTGGGTGAATATTTCCCTTTCAGAAACGGGAAAACGCAGAGGGGAGAGCAGGTCGGGAATCATTTTTTCTGTCTTCTCAACTTCGGCGTTTTTCTTGGCGAGAGCTTCGAGTTTTTTATGGGCGCCTTCGATGATTTCACTTTGTTTTTCTATGGTGCTGGATGCGCATACGCCTCCGCGACCACTGACTACTGTAAAGCCCTGATAGGCATCGCTGGAGAGGAGGGCGAGATCTTCGAGCCAAAGCGGAAGATCGGCATTGGCGAAGAAGGGAGGCTGATTTTTAAGAATAAGGTCGCCGACAAAGACAATCTTTTCTTCAGGGAGAATAAGCCAGATCGCACCTTTATTTGTGCTGGGGTGGTGTTCGAGAATAATCGGCGTTTTTCCCCAGTGAAGGGTTATTTTTTTGCTTAGCGTAATTTGTGGTGGCGCCCAGCGGATATTACCCAGGCTGGGAATTGTTTCCCATGTTGCGCCTGTACTCTGGCCTTGCGCTTTAAAGGTGTTAGAGCGATTGCTGAAAAATTCAGCAGTTTTTTTGTGAGCCAAAACAGGACAGTCCATGGCGCGAGAGCCGATGGTGCGGTCTATATTCTCATCGAGATTGATGAGCATGCGTTCGTAGCCGCTGTCGAGGTCTATCAGGTCTGCCCGCCAACTTCGTCCGTCTTCTGGAATGGGGGGAGCATCTATATAAATCAGACCGTGCGGGAGGTTGAGCACGCCTAAAGTAACCCCTGTGTATTTATCTTCGATATGAACGTTTTCTTTAAGAGACTGCATTTATGCTTCCTGTTCTTGCTCTTTCTCTACGGGCAAGTTTATGTTGAATTTTGTGCCATTTGTATAATGCTTGTCGATCCAAATTTTTCCACCATGTCCATTTATAGCTAGTCGGCAAAATGCAAGCCCAATACCTAGCCCTGATACCTTCGCTCCGCTTTTTGTGCGGGCAAATTTTTCGAAGACGCGTTCATGTTCTTCAGGCGGGATGCCCATGCCGTTATCTGCGATCCAAAGCTGCACGAATTCTCCATCCATTTTTGCGCCTACAGATATGTTTCCTTCTGATGGAGTAAATTTAGAGGCGTTTTCGAGGATATTAATCAATACACGGCGAATCATATCTTCATCTGCCCAGATATTAGGAATATTTTCATCTATGTTCTGGGTTGTTTTTTGGCGACGGGTTAGAAGGGATGTGCTGATCGTTTCTAACGCATCCTGGACTATTCTTTTGGGAGAAACCCCTTTTTGTGTTGCGATGGCTTGGCCGGTCTCCAGCCGATTAACATCAAGTAAAGAGGAGATGAGACGCTGGATTCGCTCTGTGGAATTGCTCGCAATTTGTAGAACAGATTCTACTGCTTCATCTTTTTCTACAAGAAGGGTTTTTAGTACTTCCAGGCTGGAGACAACGTTAGCAAGTGGTGAGCGCAAATCGTGATAAATCATCGAGGTCAGGTCATTGCGTAAACTATCCAGTTCTTTTCGTTCATGAATATCACGGAAAGTCCAGAGAATAGTGTGCTCGCCTCCCAAGTCTGTGCTGCGAATATAGACTTCTACAGGGATTTTTTCCCCTTCTTTGAGTTCTAAAACCGCCTCGTAACTGGCAGCATGAGTATCACGCAAATAATCAAAGTTTTCACCCACACTTTCCCAGTTGATCTGATGAACATCTTCAACTTTCATTGTGTGGATCGTGTCTCTGTCATACCCGCTGAAGGAGAAGAATTTTCGATTAGCTTCAAGGATATTACCTTCCCAATCACTAACCAAAATAGGATCGATACTATCGTTAAAAAGCTCCAGATAACGCTTTTGGGTTTCTTCAACTTTTTCAACAAATTGGGCATTCTGAATAGTTGTTCCCGCCATGCTGCCTATGCCTGTCATCACTAGTAAGGCATCCGGGTCAAAAACACCGGAGGTCGGATTAATCGCCTCTATAACCCCGATAATTTTTCCCTGTGCCTGAATGGGAGCAAGGGCAACAGCCTGAGAATCTATCCCATCAAAAGCGTCGTGTTTTTTAAAAGGATTCTCTTCTCTAAGAGCCGGAATTACAACGCCCCGCCTATCCTGAATAACTTTGGCAATTAAACCTTCTCCTGCCCGCACGCGCTTACCGATAATATTACCTGCTTGGTTGCCCGTTGCCGCACGAAAAATAAAATCTCCACTCCCAGATTCTTCTAATGCCAAACCAACGGTTTCAACCTGCAAAGCCTGAATAGTTTGATTCAAAATTCGTTGAAGAACGTCGTCCATCTGGAGCGAAGAGTTGATCGTCATGGCACCATCTGCCAAGGCTGTCATTACACGGGCTTGGCGCTGACTCTCTGTATACAGGCGTGCGTTTAGTACTGCGATTCCTACTTGGTCGGCAATGGCCTGCATCAATTCAAGATGGCTTCGATCAAAAGCATTGGGGTAAGAGTGAACAAGCGTTAACACCCCCACAATATTTTCTCGTGCCATGAGCGGTACACAAAGAGCTGCTTTTGCTCCGGTCTGCTGTACAGCATCATCTGGGCGGCGTAACCAGCGTTTGTCACGACTGGTATCAGGAACAAGAGCAGGCTTTTTATTCCGTACGACCCAGCCTGCAAGACCACGTTCAACAGTTACGCGCAATTGTTGTGTTGTCTCCCCTTGAACACGCCGACCATGAACAATAATGGAATCAAGCGGCTTACCGTGATCATCCATCACTACGATACTGCCACGTTCGCCACCTACATTATCTATTGCCGCATAAAGAACGCGTTGCAAAACAGTACGCAAATCAAGTGCTGTTGCAACCTCGCGGCTCACATGATAAAGTAGCTCAAGTAGAGAACGACTGTCATTTTCCATAACAAAAGTATAGCACACCAAGATAGCGTAAAATTGCTAAAAACTTTCCAAAGAGGTCAAAATGAGCCTAGATATACAGAAAATCCAAGCCCTTTGTTTCGATGTAGACGGAACCCTCAGCGATACAGACGATCAATATGTCGCAAAATTTGAAAAAAATCTTCGCCCGCTTTCTTTTCTTTTTAGGGATAGGGATACGTACCGTGCCGCACGCCGATTTGTGATGTGGAGTGAAACGCCTGGCAATATGATCTTCGGAATTCCCGACGTACTCGGACTTGACGATGAACTTGCTTCCATTTCCGATTGGCTAACCCAAAAAAATCCGCCATCGTTAAAACATTTCATTCTCATCGAAGGTGTACGAGAAATGCTTTCTGCCCTACATGGAAAATACCCAATGGCAGTCGTCACTGCTCGCAATGAAGAGGGCACGATGCAATTTCTCGAACAATATGATCTACTCCCTTTCTTCGATGTGATTGTCACCGCCCTCACAGCGGAACACTCCAAACCATATCCTGATCCCGTTCTTCACGCGGCAAAAGCGATGAATATTCCTCCTGAAAATTGCCTGATGATCGGTGATACCACCGTAGACATCCGTGCAGGAAAAGCCGCGGGCGCGCAAACAGTTGGTGTATTATGCGGTTTTGGTGAAAAGAAAGAGCTACGTCAACGTGGCGCAGACCTTATTCTGAAAACCACAGCTGAGTTAACTGAAATTTTGCTATAAAAAAGAGAATTTTAGAGAAAACAAAAAACAGAGTTGCCTTGGCAACTCTGTTTTCATAATATTTACTGTGTTCCGCCTCAGGTGAAAATGGAAAAATGGACATAAAAAATAAGACACT
>JABGQT010000146.1 GCA_018648685.1 Anaerolineae bacterium | reverse complement strand
TGATTACCGCCCGGGCCAGCGGGATATGGCAGTGGCGGTCTACAAAGCAATTCGAGCCAATGATCGCCTATATGCCCAAGCACCTACGGGTGTGGGGAAAACGATAGCCACTCTCTTCCCAGCCATTAAAGCCGTAGGAATGGGATTGGCTGAGCGAATCTTTTATCTAACAGCAAAAACGCCAGGGCGCATGGTTGCCGAAGAGACTCTGGGTGATATGCGCCAGGCTGGTTTGCAATTCAAGAGCGTAACCCTAACGGCGAAAGAAAAAATCTGCTTTACACCTCCCGTCAATTGTGATCCCAACGAATGTGTTTTTGCACGCAATTATTTTGGTAAGGTAAAAGCGGCACTGGCAGAAATCGACCAACATGATGCTTTTACCCGCCCCGTGATTGAGAAAATCGCCAGAGCCTATGAAATCTGCCCCTTTGAATTCTCCCTGGACTTGGCCTTGTGGGTGGACTGCGTGATCTGCGACTATAACTATGCCTTTGATCCACGTGTCTATCTGCGCCGCTTTTTTGATTTCAACACAGGCCCTAATATATTTCTGATCGATGAAGCACACAACTTGCCAGATCGAGCACGGTCAATGTATTCCGCTGAATTCGACAAGAAGACAGTACTGGCTCTGCGCCGAGCACTAAAAGGACATTTGCCGGTGCTTGTTAAAAAATTGAGCGCAATCAACAATATCTTGCTAGAGAAACGCAAAGCCTGTCAGACCGAAGAGGTAGATGCGTTGATTGAGCACAAACCCCCAGAAGAACTACTCAAAACCATTCAAGGTTTTGTTCAAAAGGCAGAAGATTGGCTTGCCCTAAATCAGCCTGCAGAATTTCGGCAGGAATTGCTGGATTTTTATTTCGCATGCAATAATTACCTGCGCACAGCCGAGTATTTCGACACTTTCTATGTCTCGTACTTTGAACGCCAAGGGCAGTCTGATCTCAAAGCCAAGCTCTTTTGTCTGGATCCCGCTCCCATGCTGGCAGACCCGCTGGAACGTAGTCAATCCACAATCTTCTTTTCGGCGACATTGCTGCCCCTAGATTATTTCAAGAAACTCTTGACCGGAGCAACAGATCATCCTGCGCGGGCTTTCCGCTCTCCATTCCCCATAGAGAATACTCAGCTGATGATTCATAATCGGATATCTACGAAATACAAACAGCGAGCCGATTCCTACGCTCCGATTGCCTCAGCGATCGAAACCATCTGTAGCGCGCAGGTAGGCAATTACCTGGTTTTCTTCCCATCCTATGCATACATGACCGCAGTGCTTGAATTGGTTAAAGAGCGATTGCCAGAAGAGCAATTGTTGATCCAGGGCCGGGGCATGACGGAGACAGAGCGCGAAACCTTTCTGGATCGGTTTTCAGCAGACAATTCAGAAACGATGATCGGGTTTGCAGTTATGGGTGGGATATTTGGCGAGGGGATCGATCTTGTGGGAGAGCGCCTAATTGGGGCCATCGTGGTAGGAGTTGGGTTGCCCCTAATGGGTTTGGAAGGAGACCTGATCAAAGAATATTTTGACAAGCACAATGGCAATGGTTTTGCGTATGCTTACCAATATCCAGGTTTTAACCGGGTGTTACAGGCAACGGGTAGAGTCATCCGCACAGAGACAGATCGGGGTATCAATGTGTTGATTGATGAGCGTTTTACCCATACACGCTACCGCCGCTTGTTCCCCGCACATTGGCGGGGATTTCAAGTCATCCAGAGCGAAGATGAGATAAAAGATCACCTAAAGCGGTTCTGGTCGCAGTCTTAGAGATCATCCCAGGACATACTGAGTGAGCCAGGAAGCGATTGTAATTATTAAAGAGTCCCCTCGAAGCTTGGTTTTTACCTAATTTCATGATTCAAAATAACTTATGTAAATCACACTATACTAAAGAGTATTCACAACGCCCAAAACAGGTGGATAATTAAAATAAAGGCAAAAGCTAAATAAGCAAAAAAAAGCTATAATCATGCTTCAGAAAAATTCTTACCCAGAACCAACACCTGAAA
>JABGQT010000153.1 GCA_018648685.1 Anaerolineae bacterium | reverse complement strand
AAGCTGTGCGACTTGAACCGTTTAAGGTGTGCGACATGGTGCGTTTTATGCATCTTGCCCGCTACTGGTATGCCCCTGAAAAAATTCTTCAAAAGAGATCCATCTATCAATATTTGATAAACGAACGTCTGGAAGATTGAATTCAACAAAAAAAACCCAAAATTTGTACTTTGTTAGGGAGCCATTTGTTCTTGAAATATCTATTGCTTCAATGGGGGCTTCAGTTAAAGGACGGAGAAAATAGTCGCGTTCGTAAACAAGATCGTGTTGTGAAATTTCCTCTTGCATTTCTCGTTGAGCCGCTATCATAGGAGATTCACTACCTCTAATTTTTCCTCCAATAAGTTGATAGCCCTCAGAGAATTGATCCCATTGAAAGAGAAGGCAAGGTTTTTTATTTTGATTTTTCTTGATTATTAGCGTAGATACCAATAACTCTCTGGACGCCCCGATATCAAGATTGTTTTGCTGACTCAACTCTAATCGCCTCTCTTCAATTATCCTTAGAAAATAAGGCGCCATATCCAACAAATTAGATACGCTTATGTCTCGTGATGCTCCTTTTCGTCTCCAGTTAGAAAATATCTCAATATTATTGTAGAAAAACCAAATAATACTATCCTTGAAGCCTTCAGGGATATCTCCCTTATATCTGCACAATTCGCCATTCCACTCCAAAACTCCAAAGAGATTTAGAAAGGTTGTTACAGAATAAGTAATACTGGTTCTGATTTCACTGTTAGTACCAAAATCAGCATTTGTAAGAATGTCACTTGGATGTTTTGGGGTATCCTTGTGCGATGGAATATTTTTTAAAATTTTAATTACTAGAGATTGGGTTTTTAAGCGCGAAATATCCATACCTTCCATTTATTATCCTCAATATGACATCTCATCAACAAAAGTAATGTTAATACATATTTACTATGAAGTTATTTGTTTTTTACTTTAGCAGTAAAACGATATAAAAACAAGTACATAGACGCATTTATGTAAAGTCGATCTCCTGCTCAATTGTTGACATACCAACCAAATAAACTTTTTGGGTTATGAAATTTGATAATACTTATGGAATCCAAAGACAAAATCTTGTTCGCCCGAAAGCTAAAAAAATCTCGAAAGCAGGCGAAGATGAGTCTGAAGGATTTATATATAAGTTCAAGTTCGTTTTGGATTGATTTTTTTTTATTTATTTGCGCTGACCAGATTTGCTGGCCTAGTAATCTTTTAGCTAGCAGGGATTTCCAGATAGAAAGTGCTACCCGGGCAAATCTCTTCGTCGTAGCCTTCGCTTTCTACCCATGTTTTTCCGCCGTGGGCTTCTGCGATGCCGCGGACTATCGCTAATCCTAACCCTGAGCCGCCGCCTTTGAAAGATGTTTTGCCCGATGAATGGGTCGCCACATCCGCTACTTGATAGAATTTTTCAAAAGCCAATTCGTGGTGCTCGGCATCCAACCCGATGCCTGTATCTTGGATGGATATCTTCGCGCTCTTCGTGTTGTTTTCTAGCACAGATGGACTCGCGGTGATCGTTATATTGCCGCCATCCGGTGTATATTTGATTGCGTTCACAAGGAGATGATGGAGCGCTTTTTCCATCAATGCAGGGTCGGCTTTGATATTGGGTGTATCAGCATTATGCTCAATAACTACATCAATATTGCGTTCCTGCGCCGCTGTCGAAAGTTTATAGGCGACTTTTTCTAAAATCTGTTTTACTGGCACTATAACGGGGCTAATTTTGAATGAGTCAGCATCAATACGTGTCAAATCCAGCATTGTGTTCACAATACCGTGCATTCTATCCGTGCCTTTGTCAATGCCCTGGAGCACTTCGCCAAGACCGCTTTTTGTTTCAGCATCGAGCGAAGCTTGGAGCACATTGACGTAGCCTTTTAGCACCGTGAGCGGTGTGCGGAGTTCATGCGCTGTGACTTGAATGAATTCCATCTTGTTACGATCCATTTGGCGCAAGACTTTATTTGTTTTTTGCAATTCTGAAATTGATTTTTTATCGTTTTCGCGCAAACGGTCGAGGGTAATACCGATCAGGTCTAATGCTATGTGTGGATTTTTAGACAGGATGCTCTCGAAATCCTTTTTGTCCATTTCCAGCATGGAGCATGGTGTAGTAGTATGTACGGAAGCAGAGCGCGGCGCATTCTGAATGAGTCCCATCTCGCCGATCACATCGCCTTTGCCGCCAACTCGTAAGATGCGCGTCGATTCTTCATCACCTAATTGCTGAGAAATAATGACTTTCCCCTCGGCGATCACATAAAGAACATCTTCGTGCTCTCCTTCGCGGCACAAAAGATAGTTTGTAGGGTAATCACGAATATGAGAGAGTTCGGCGATTTCTGCCAAACTTTCATCTTCTAAGCCTTTATAGACAAGTTGCAGGAGAGATATTTTCTCTTCTTTATTCATAAAAGTAGTATAAGCTGATTCTTCAGTTGATATTGCTACAGTTGCATTGCAAGTGAATGTTCTCAAAAGTCTTGCGAAATGAATGTAATCACTTCCTGCCACCATTGAAGTTCTGGTCCTATGGGGACTTCGTTATGTTTTGTATCTTCAAATACCCAAAGCTTCTTCTCTGTGGAGATCGAATCATAGAGATTCATCCCGTGCTGGATCGGGATAACTTCATCGGCTCCTGCAAGAAGGACGGCTATTTTCCCTTCATAACCTTGCAGGTTTTCTACATTGTTGAATTTATCCAGCATCAACCAGCGTGCTGGCAGGTATGGGTAGTGGGTTTGTGCCACGTTGGGTAACGAATCCCAAGGGAGGAAGAGCACCACGCCCTGAATAGGAATATCCGTTTTTCGAAGGGCGCTGGCGACGACGCCGCATCCCAGTGACTCACCCCAAAGGTAGAGCGGCTCTCCATACTCTTGGTAGGCCAACTTGATCGTTTCAAGCGCATCCTTAACTAAAATATCTTCATTTGGCTGACCGCCGCGACCACCATAGCCGGGATATTCAGCCAGAATAACGTGCATATTTTGCCTTGAAAGCGCATTGACGTAGAAAGAGCGATGATAGGCTACCCCGGCATTGCCATGAAAGACAATGACAGTCCCTTTTACATTCGCGGCTTCTTTGTAACCGACAGATCCGCGAAAATTTTCAAAATCAGGCCAATGTCGCAAACCTTCATTGATTGCGCGCTCTTTTGACAACTGAAATTGAGTTGGCAAATAAAGCATTTTCCGTTGAGACACAAAAACAAGGACACACAAGGCTAAATATCCCGCTAAGACAAAAAGTAGTATTTTCCAGATCATGCGCATATCTTCTTTTGAATTATGAGTGTAGAATTGAGCATCAAGCACTGTTGTACATTGCTTGAATGCTTTTATTTATTTCACTATACTCTAAACGCACACTCTTTTCCACATTCGCTAACCAGATAAAAAGATGAAGAATTTTCAACCAGCCTACCTTGCCTTACTCGAAAACGGGGAGCTTGAAAAGCGTGTCAAGTTGGCTTTTGAGCATTTGGAAAACTGCGATCTTTGCGCGCGGACTTGCCACGTCAATCGGCAGGAAAGCGTTCAGGGCGCAGCCTGTCGTACAGGGGAAAAGGCAGTAGTGCACAGCTTTGGTCCGCATCATGGAGAGGAAGATCCCTTGCGGGGCAGGAGGGGTTCGGGGACGATCTTTTTCAGTTGGTGCAACCTGCAGTGTAGCTATTGCCAAAATTGGGAGATCAGCCATAAGGGAATCGGGCGAGAAGTCGAGCCGGAAGAACTTGCTGAAATGATGCTTAACCTGCAAGAACGTGGCTGTCATAATATCAACTTTGTTTCCCCAAGCCATGTGGTTGCCCAAATCCTTGCCGGAGTTTTGATCGCCGCAGGTAAAGGCTTACGCCTACCGATTATCTACAATACTGGGGGATATGACAGCATGGAAGCTTTGGCACTTCTCGATGGCGTGGTCGATATTTACATGCCAGATATGAAATATGGCGATTCTGCGATCGCAAGAAAATATTCACGTATCCGCGATTATTGGGCAATTAATCAGGCGGCTATCCACGAGATGTATCGCCAGGTCGGAGATCTAGTCGTTGATGAGCAGGGCTTGGCAACACGGGGACTTCAGGTTCGTCATCTGGTTTTGCCCAACAATCTGGCAAACTCAGAGAAGGTGATCACGTTTTTAGCAGAGGAAATATCGAAAGGTACCTATCTAAATATAATGGCGCAATATCATCCAGCCTATCAAGCACATAAGACCCCTCAACTGAATCGCAGGATCACAGCAAAAGAATATGAAGAAGCGATCATGCTGGCAAAAGAATATGGCTTGCGTCGTTATATTCATCGCAAGGGTATGCAAAGTATCTGAAAAGAAAAAGCGACTCGTGCGAGTCGCTTTCTATTTACCAATCCAAGATTCACTCTGCCCCAAAATACTCCATAAACAATGTCTTCGACTTCTCAAAGCCTTCTTCTGTCACCTGAATGGAAATCGCCTTCGTCTTTGGGTCATCAATCCAGCCTTTTTCGTGGAGGCGTTTCATCGTAGCTGAGTCGAATGTCCTGCCTGCTCTGGTGCCGAATTCATTTTCCGTTGTGACGAGATAGAGGAGGGCGAGAGTCATTGCATCCACTTTGTTCTGGTTATATTTCATCTGAGTATCTCCTTGGTAAAAGCCATCAATCCCTTCATCCTACAGCTCATTATCGCTTTCGCCTATTTTTGTTGCTGTGCTTTCCAAGTGCCGTACGCACCTGTCAGAAAAAGGGTCATTACAAAAAAAGTGTAGAACAGGGCAGAGAAACGAGTCCAATCGAGTACATCCGGGTAGCGCAATAAGTTGATGGTTTGGAGTGCGCCGTAGACGGTATATCCTGCCATCATGGGGAAAAGGCGTGCCCAATCATTTTCCCAAGAAGCGTGTAATGCGATTATGCCGATCCCCACGCCCCACCCGCCAATGGCTTGAGATGTTAGCACTGAGAGTTTCCAAGGCCAGAGAGGAATAGTTGTTTCTGGGATGAGAAGCATGGCTGCACCGAAGAAAAACATGATTAGGCCTTGAAGGATCAGGGTGCTGCGAATCCAAACGGGCAGAGATTCTTTGCGAGCCGGATCAATCCCCGGCTGGCGGGCTTGAAGCGCCCATAATACACTCAACGCGATGGGCACGCTGATATAGATAAATAACCAGACCCATGTTCCGGCCAGGGTGATGAAAACAGAGCTATCGAAATGGAAACGATCCAAGTGAAGTAAGGTCACGATAGAAGTCAATATCGTAAAAGCCAGTACTCCGGGAACAGCTATTCGTGCACGCGCCCAGATTTTTTCACGAGCAGATAAAAATTCTGTCAAAAAACTGGCGAGGTATCCCACGCCAAGAAAGGCTGCCGTCATTGGCGGGTTGATCGTCCATGAAAAATAAATATCAGTTTTCTCGGAGAAGAAATATAGGGAAAGACCAACTGATAAAACTAAAAAGCTGGCTACGTATAAGATGATTCGAATCCCCGCTGTGGTTTTCTTTAGATTTGTGTTGTGCATGTATATATCCTTTCTACCATTAAAAAATTCATAACTTATTTTCTGATGTTATGCAGATGCATTTTTTGAGCTAGACATTTAGCCCCCCTGCCCCCTCGCTGCGCTGGGGCGTCCCCCTAAATGTTTCGCATTTAGGGGGACGGAGAAAAAGGGGACTTTTAGAAAACGTACTGTTACTTTTTTCTCCCCTAAATCCCATGCTTTTGGTATTTCGGGGAGATGCCCTTTAGGGCAAAGCAGCAACATCTACTCAATAAAAATCTCTACATGCTCGCCATCTTCCTCATCAACAACATCAACAATTTTCCCACTCACGCCAGAGCGAAAAGCTTCCATTATCCCTGACATATCCATATCGCCAATTTCGGGAGCAAAATGGGCGCCAATTTTCATCCCGGAATCTACCAGTGAAAGCGGAATTTGCACGGTTGCTTTTGAGCGTCCGCTATTAATATCGGTTACACGCACACGCAACCAACGTGGCGCACCCGCTTTGGGGAGTGGCGCAGGGGCTTTATCTCGCTGACTTAGCGCTTCCAAAAGCCTCGCCCCTTCTTCTGCCGTGATTTTCTCTTCGCTTATCATTTTCAATATTTTCATTCGTTCTTCAGTTGTTGCCATCATTTTCTCTTCTCCTTAGCCTATAAAAACTTGTACTTTTTCCCCATCATCTTCATGCACATCTACGATCAGCGCAGTATCACCAACGGGCGTATCTGCAAGTGCTTCTAAAATCTCATCCACACCCGCTATCTTTTCTGTGCCAGGGATCATATGCCCAAAACTACGTAATATTCCTGCGGCAAAACGTAAAGGGAGAGGAAAACCAAAAGCGATATTTTCGGGGCTTTCCCCGAGCGCTTGCTTGATCTTCACAAAAAGCCAGTGCATTTTATTGCTTCCGGCTGCCAGTACGATCACCAAAATACCGATAATCAAAGGAAGCCACGAACAGTAAAACCAAAATCCAAAAGGATTCGATTGCATGGTCTTCTGCATCCATAATCCACTTAGAACTGTGATGATGATCCCACCCCATAATGGGATTTGCCAAAAACCGCGGACTTTATCAGCAATTGCCTTTAGATTTTCGTCCGATTCGCTCGCAGAATTTTGGCTTGCTTCCGCTTCAAAAACATCTTCCTGAAAATCGGCATCATCCGCTTCGAGGGCTTCGAGAAGTATTTCTGCTTCTTCGGCAGTTATTTTGCCCTCTTCTACCATTTTTAGAATTTCTATTTTCTCTTCAGCAGACATTAGGCCTCCAATGCGGCAAGCAGCTTTTCTGCATCTGCTGCGCTGATCTTCTTTTCTTCCAGCATTTTCAGGATAAGCAAGCGCTCATCTGTAGATACCTTTTTCGAAGAGGAGCCTTTACTCTTTTTGCCCCAATTTTCAGGTGAAAAATTAAAGCCTTTTATACTTTTTTCAGCCTGGAATATTTTCTCTTCTGCCAGTTTAAGTTTTTCTTCTACTTTACTGGTAATACGATCGGCAAAATCATCAGGGAAATCCGGGATGCCGAATGATGCCGCATCTGCCCAATGGTCAGATTCTGTTGTAACGCGGAGATCATCACCTGCAGATAATGTTATTTTGGCGGTACCCAGCCCAAGTTTAAGAGCGCACGGGTTCTCATCCGATTTTTCAAGATCAGGGATATTGACGATCAAATCACTGCCCGCAGAGAGATTCAATTCCGCATCCACATGAAGAGGCAAACGAAGCAAAATATCATCGCCCGCACTAAGTTGGTAATCTGCGCCCTCTTGCGGAGAGATGTAGATAAGCGCATCATCACCGACATTGGCATTAAGATCGCCTTGCAAATCGCGCAAGTGCAAATCGTTGCCGATATTGGCGATATTCACATTTCCATCTGCGCTGCGAATGGAAGCATCGCCACCTACAGCCGTGATATTTAGAGATCTTGTCTGACGTGCCATAAAATCGCCACCGATTTTGCTGATCTTTGCATCTCCTATATTTCGGAGAGTCAGATCGCCGCCAACTTCTGCTAATACGAGGTAATTCCTGAGGGTACGTAAAGTCGCATCGCCTGCTATAGCGGCTATTTTGATCTGTGCTGCTTGGGGAAGAGAAAGGGTTAGATCATCGTCACAGGAGATGGTCACTTTTTCATCAGTTTCCACAAGTTGCAAAGATTCTCCGTTGGTTTTGGCATGGATTTCATTATTCTCCCAGCCGGTAACGCGCAAATTTCCTGCTATTTCCCCGATCTCTATATGGGGCGCTTTGCCAACCGATATACTTTTTTTCATCTTAGCCTTCCTCGCCATTTAGAATACGCATGGCATCTTCTGCAGATATTTTCCCTGCATCGAGGTCTTCAAGGATAGTGCGGCGGGTTTCTTCATCTACGCCGGTACTCTCTTCTTTGCCCGGTTCATATCCCATTGCACGGATCACTTCGTGCAGGCGGTTACGGATAGTAGGGTAAGAGAGACTTAGTTCTTCCTCTACGCGTTTGATCTTGCCTTCACTGCGAACAAAAACTTCGACAAATTCCATTTGCTTTTTCGAGAGATTGGCAAAAGAACCTGAGTAAAAACGTCCTTCTATTGAAGTATTACAAGAAGAGCAGTGTAAGCGCGTAATGCTGAGTTCATCTTTGCAAACAGGGCATTGAGTAAGTAAGGGGTTCATAAATAGTTCCTTTTTTAGTTATTAGGACTTTCGCTCAGGCTGGAGTGCGTCGCACCAAAACGATGAGAATCTGCCCTTCAACGGGCAAAGTACTTATCGATCAGCATCTTTTTGTCGAAGTTGCTGCGACGCACTCTCTAAAAGTGAAAGCCCTAGTTATTTGAATGCGATTTTCTTTCAGTTCTCTAGATCGCTGCTTCGAGTTCTACGACCGGTTTATTTTCTTTCATTTTTGTATGCAACCAAAGGAAACCGAATGTAGCAATTATTCCTACCAAGGCAACAATATACCAAAGTATACGAGAATCCATATTATCCATGATCAGCCCCGCCAGATAGGGACCAACGGCGAAGGGAACCATCCAAGAGATACCAAAGACCGCCATATAACGCCCGCGCATTTTTTCTGGGGAAAAAGTAGCTACTAATGCTTGAGAAACAGGTGCAATAAGCATTTCTCCAATGGTCAAAATGATCATGGCTAAAATAAACATGGCTGTTGTTGAGACGAAACCATACATGCCAAATCCGATAGCGTAGAGTAGCATCCCTGCTGCCATAACAAGTAATGGCGGGCGATTCTCAATACGTCGTGTAATCGCGAATTGAAAAAGCACAACCATCAGCGCATTCAAGCTTAGGAGCAATCCATAGCCAGCTTCGGCGACAGCAAACTCGTCACGTAGATAAACACCAAGCGAAGCATTCAGATTGACATATACCAGTCCCATCAAGATACAAACAGCGACAAAGAGCATAAAGAGCACATCGCGCATAACATGGATATAACCGCCAAAGGATTGAGAAACACTTTCTTCTTCAGCTTCATCTCTCTCTGGTTTTGTTTCTGCAATGAAAATAGCAAATAAGAGAGCTACTGTTATGCTGGCAATCGCGTCAATAATGAAAAGACTCAAATAAGAAGTGACACCTAAAAGCAAACCGCCGAGCGCAGGACCTATCGCAACAGAGAGATTATGCGAAACACGTAAGATTCCAAATCCTTGTGCGCGCTTCTTCTCAGGAAGCAGATCAGCGACCATTGCCTGTCGCGCAGGTCCCCCAACGCTAAATATTCCTGAGAGAACGGCTATCAGGTAAAAAACTTCCAATTCACTTGCAAGCCCCATAAAAACGCTGCTAATAGATGTAGCAACAAGGCTGAAAATCACAACTTGCTTTCGCCCAAAACGATCTGTTAGTGCTCCGCCCAAAATACTGCCGACAAAATTAGAAATGGAAAAAAGCGCAAAAAGAATACCGACTTCGATCATTCCGACATTGAATCTCGCGGTAATATACAGCGCAAAAAAAGGGAAGAGCAAAGCCCCGCCTAATTGGTCAATAAAAGAGACAACGATCAATACCCAAAATGTTTTGGGATATTCATTATATATTTTTTTCCAACTTTCGATTTGATTACTGATCATTTTTTATCCTAAAGGAATAGGCGACGGATAATATCCGTCGCCTATAAAAGTTGAGATTATTGTCGTGCAGAGAAAGCTAATTTTGTTTCCTGTTTTGGTTGTTGAGCGATCTTCTCTCCAAGAGAGATGAGTTTTATCCCAACGCGCTTGCGAAGTGCATTAGGGCCTGCTTTCTGCACTGAAGAGCGCAGGCGATATTCTGCGGCTGTCGCTTCAAGTTCAGCTTGGCGAGCATTGTGCAATTGATAGTGGTTATTTTCGGTAAACATTTTAGTTCTCCTTCATTTTCCTAAACACGTTCTTTCGAATACGACCACATTATACACAAAAATTAAATAAAGTCAAGTATTTGTTTGATTTTACTGAAGTCAAGTTTAATTTTATTGATTTTTTACGCAAGCGTTATTGCTTTTCCACCATAAAAACCTGAATTCTGCTCTTTCCCCTCTCCCACAAAACAAAAAAGGCGACCCCGTAGAGAAATTCTCTCACGGGGTCGCCTATCTAATCACTTGAGTTATATTTAACAAGTGCGGATTACCCTAAAGGGCACTCGTGAAATCCTTCCTCAAGACATGAAAGCCCCTTTGGGGCTCAAAAGACCCAGCCCGCAGGGCTTCCATGTACTAAGGAAGGGCTTTTAGCCCGCACAGATTCGTAAAAGATTCTTATCCAAAACTCAAGTTAATACGTTTTTTATGCCTAATTCAAAGGCGCAAATACTCGTTCGTACAAATCAGAATAAAGCAAGTTTTGCGGATCACAGCGTTCTTTCAGCTTGCGGAAGTTCTCAATGGTTTCATTCCCCAGATATTGACGTGCAATCTCTGGCGCAGTTTCGCTATTCTTAGCAAAATAAAAACGTCCACCTGCATCAAGAACGATCTTATCAAAATCTTGCACCATTTCAGATAATTTAGCGCGATTATTATTCGTGATCTTAAAATCGAAAGCCAAAGAGAAGCCATCCAACGCATGAGAGATAAGGAATTTATCGGGGCGGTGACGCTTGGTCACTCCGAGATAAGTCGGAAGCCCACGCTTTTGCGAGAGTTTGAGCATCTCTGTCCACGCATCAAGGGCAGTTTCTTTGGGCAAGAAAGATTGATATTGGATCAACCCTTGTTTACCATAGGATTTCTCCCAATCTGGCACATAATCAAGCAAAAAGTGAAAAGCAGCGTGGGGTTGCTGGTAGCTTTTATTGCGCCCGACAAGATATTTCGCGGTATTCACAGCCCGAACACCCAAATTACTTAGCCCAAGACTCATCAGATAGTGCAATTTTGACTTCGGAACAACACCAAAGAAAGTATCGGGAAGCGTTTGAAAGTCAACGCGCATGGTTTCGGCTGGATCGGGATCTTCATCTTTTGCGAGATAATTGGCAGCGTGAATTTGACCGCGCCCCAAGGCTTTTCCGCGAGCAGTTCCATCCAGCCAGCCAACGATATAGTCATTTCTTGGTGCGCCATCAAGAAGGGCATATAACTGAGCTTCCAGATCAGGAACATTCCACTCTCTCACATTGACTAGCCCAGAGTAGACGCGTTTCATCTGCATCGTAACGGAGGTAAAAACACCCAACATGCCCATGCCGCTGATCATGGCATGGAAAAGTTTACTATTTTTCTTCGGAGAACAAGTCACTTCTTTGCCATTGGGCAATATCGCATCAAATTCAAGGATATTTTCACCGACAGTACCCATTTTGAAGTTATTTTTGCCATGAATATTCATCCCCAAACAGCCGCCAAGGGTCGTTTTCATTGTGCCAGACACAACGGGAGGCCACCATCCATCAGGCAGGATATATTGCCAGAGCGTTTCCAGTGTTAGCCCGGGTTCAGCACGGAGGATGCCAGTTTCCGCATCCCACGCTTGGACGCATCTCAGCAAGCTCAAATCAAGAACGATCCCGCCGCCTTTTAGCGCAGCGTCGTTATAACTTCGTCCCGCACCGCGCGGCGCGATCTTCAGATCATTTTCACGAGCAAAGGCGAAAATCTCGGTGATTTCTTCAACAAACCTTGGTCGGATGTGGTAAACAGCCGTATCCAGCGAATGGCTAAAATTTCCCAAATGGGAAAGAGTCAATTTTTTCATTAGAAAGTCAGTTTTCGGAAAAGAAAAGAGGGGATATTACGAATAATGAACATCACCCAACGCCAACGTGCAGCCGTGTAAATTTCTTGCTTACGTTTCTGCATGGCTTTAAAGATATCTTTGGCTGCTTGCTCTGCGGGGATCGCCCAAAAGGGGTTTTCGACATTTTTGATCATATCCGTGCGCACATAACCTGGTTTCACCGTGAGCACATTTACGCCATAGCGCGTGAGCCGATTTCGATAGGCTTCGAGATAGGTCGTGAGCGCGGCTTTCGACGTATTATAAGCGGGGCTGCCCACGCGCCCACGCTCGCCCGCAACAGATGAAATGCCCACAATTTGCCCACTTTTCATATTTTGGAAGAGTTCGCCAACAGGGTTAAGCCAGGCAAGTGCGCCGAGAAGGTTGATCTCCATCATTTTACGGTCTTTCTCAAAATCATAGCTTTTTAGCCCTACGCTAATGGCAACGCCTGCATTGTAGATGAAAGTATCAAGCCCGCCTAAATCGGATATGATCTTTTTAAGCAATTCAGGAACTGATTTGTAATCTGTTACGTCATGTATATAATGAATAACACGAGTCTCTCCGTGTTTTGAGTTGATCTCGTTGGTCAACTTTTCGAGCATTTCGGCGCGTCTTGCTAAAAGCGCAACCTGAAAGCCCTCATCTGCGAGACGATGAGCCAGTGCGGCACCAATCCCACTGGATGCACCCACAAGAATGGCACGTTTTTTTGGCCTAAGCGGAGTCGCTGTAGGTAATTTATTTTCTATTTCTGTCATTATTAGCTCCTAAAGAAAAATTTCACATTCATTCTAACAGAAATTTCTGTCTCCTAAAAATACTAAAACACACGCAAAACAGCTACAAATTACAGATAATCTGGACTTAAACAGTCCAGATGAGAGCAAGGTGTGATTGATATTTCTATCTAACTACGGTATTTTTCTAATTTCAGTAGTTCACGATTTTGATTGACAAAGCGGGCAACTTCGGAGA
>JABGQT010000156.1 GCA_018648685.1 Anaerolineae bacterium | reverse complement strand
GTTTCTTTTTCCATTCTGAAAACTCACTCCAAAACTCTAAAATCCCCTCTTCGGTAGCAGCGGCAGGTTGATGCGTTTTAGCAAAAATCTGAAGCAAGCTGCTCTCCTCTGCCAAGCCCACCGAGCCGATGACCATATTATTCACTTCAACCAATTTCGAGCGACTTGTATTATTTTTTGTCTGTGTGGAACCACGTACTGAGATCGAATCGGCGGCGATTTCATAGCCTTCTTTTGTGATCTTGCATGCAACAATGGACATAAATCCTCCTTGGTTTTTATATTCGTTAGAGTATAGCATAGAGGCCAGGTTGATTAACTCTTGACAAGAGCAAAGTTTAATTGTATAGTTTATTTAGTTTTTACTAAACAAACTATACGAGAGATGAGTATGTCCACAACAGAACTAGAAACTATCAAGTCTAATTTTACGCAGGGATTAAGCCAGATCAGCCAATTTTGGGGGCTCCCAAAGAGTCTGGGAGCAATCTTTGCTGTTCTTTACCTCTCCCCTAATGCCTTATCTCTAAACGAAATTGTTGGAAAAACGGGGTTTACAAAGGGCGCAATCAGCACCAGTGTCCGTACTTTGGCGCGGATGGGGCTTGTTCACCGGCAATCCAAATTGGGTGACCGCAAAGATTATTATATTGCCGAGAGTGATTTTTATAAGGTTGTCCGTTCCATATTAAAGGGGCGAGAAAATAGCGAGTTTAATCGCGCATTAGCTTCGGTACAGGAAACGCTCGTTGATCTGCAAACAAACCCAAATCAAGAGGGTGACGCAGAAGATTGGGATTTCGCTAAAAATCGCGTCGCAGAGATGCAATCCTTCTTTGATAATCTCGACAATCTCGTCCGTGTTATCACCGCGCTAGAGACGATGAATCAGAATACTGTCCAAAAAGTGATCGCGCTCTTGAAAAAATAATCAAGAAAGAATTGTCATTGCGAGGAACACGCACTTGAGACGAAGCAATCTCCTTCATCGCCTTGGAGATTGCTTCGCAAAAAACGCTCGCAATGACAGTATCGAAAAGGATCTAAAAATGAAAATCGCAGTTACAGGCTCGTTCAGCTACACCGGAAAATACATCACCCACCGTTTGCTCGAACGCGACGACGAAGTTATCACGCTCACCGGGCACCCCGATAATCCCAATCCCTTTGGCGATCAAGTGCTGGCTTACTCCTTTAATTTTGACAATCTTGAAAAGCTGGCAGAAACGCTGCAAGGCGTAGAAATTCTCTTCAACACTTATTGGGTACGATTTTCACACGGAGAAAACACACACGAGCGCGCTGTAAAAAACACCAAAACGCTCATCAAAGCCGCAGAAAAAGCTGGCGTAAAACGGATTGTGCATACCAGCATCACCAACCCTACTCTGGATTCAGATTTGCCTTATTTCAGCGGAAAAGCCGATTTGGAAAAAGCCATAAAAGCCTCTTCTCTGGGATACGCGATCCTGCGCCCGACCGTCTTGTTTGGGGATGAAGATATTCTGGTCAACAATATCGCCTGGATTTTACGGAACTTCCCTGTTTTTGGCTTGCTCGGCGATGGTCAATATCGTCTGCAACCGATCTTTGTCGAGGACTATGCAGACATCGCCGTAGAAATGAGCGGGCGCGAGGAAAATATCATCACCGACGCAGTTGGTCCCGACATCTTCACCTTCGAGGAAATGGTACGCCTCATCGCCGCAGAGATCGGATGCCCCACGCGCCTGATGAAGATGCCGCCAAAACTGGCTCTGTGGGCATCCCAGATCATCGGTAAATTCGTCGGGGACATCGTCCTCACCCAAGACGAAGTGGACGGCTTAATGCGCGGGTTGTTGATCTCATCCAACCCCCCACGAGCCAAAACCCATCTCGCCGATTGGCTGAAAGAAAAGAAAGGCAGCGTCGGGATGAAATATGCCTCGGAGATGAAGAAGCATTATCGTTAAAAGAATAGAACGCTGATCAGACAGATTTAGCGGATTTTCGCGAAATACTTAGATTCAGTAGTTCACGATTTTGATTGACAAAGCGGGCAACTTCGGAGAAAGTTATG
>JABGQT010000148.1 GCA_018648685.1 Anaerolineae bacterium | reverse complement strand
ATTATGAGAACCACTATATCCCTGAGAACTTTAAGGTTGCTGCAACACGCTCAACTCCTTCATATATTGCTATCCCAACCGAATTCGATATTCTTGAAGCACGCGCCGCTTATGCCATAGCCAAAGCCCAAGTGACTGAAGCCAAAGATTATCTTGCTGTAATAAATGGAGATGAAATTCCTGATGGTGCGACTGGGAGTAGTTTAAAAGCATTAGAGCAAGCCCAACTTGACCTTCTTTCTGCTCAAGATAGCCTCGATGCGACTCGTCTCTACGCTCCGATCTCCGGGATGGTGATGAGCATTAATGCCAATGTTGGCGATACGCTTGGCACCTCGGTGATCATGACAATTGCAACCCCAGATGATTTGGTAGCCCGCGTCTATATGGATGAGACTGATTTGGATAATGCAACTGTTGGTAATAAAACCCTCCTGACCTTTGACGCTTTTCCCGATATTGTTGTCGCAGGTGAAATTATTATGGTTGAACAGGCTTTGCAAACAGTAGACGGAACACCCGTTGTTGTCTCTTGGGCGACCTTTGAGAATGAAGCAAATCTGTCCATCCTTTCAGGGATGACGGTAGATGTAGAAATTATTGGTGGTGAAGCGTTAGGTGCTTTACTTGTCCCTATTCAAGCTCTGCGTGAAATTGCCCCGGGAAGTTATGCGGTCTTCATCGTAGATGCGGATGGTTCCCTCAAGCTCACCCCTGTAACTGTTGGCTTGCGTGATTTTGCGAACGCAGAAATCCTGACAGGTGTCGAAGCCGGCGATATTGTTAGCACGGGTGTTGTTGAAACGAAATAATCTATTTTTTTGGAAAATGATCTCGGAGCGTATTTGGTGGTTTATCGCTGGAGCACAGAAAATGCTCACTTTGCCTCAGCAAGCTATTCTCACATGCGCCCTCGGCACTACATCCAGTTGAGAGATTTTTTCAAAAAATAGTAAGGATACTTTTATGAGTGAAACTTTAATTCAAACTCGCAATGTCAAGAAAATATACGGTCAAGGCGATGCGACCGTGAACGCGCTGGCTGGCGTAGATGTCCGTATAGATCGCGGCGAATTTGTGGCGATCATGGGACCCTCCGGTTCTGGAAAATCGACCCTGATGAATATTCTTGGCTGCCTTGATCGACCAACTGTTGGAGAGTATTTTCTTGATGAACGCGATGTGAGCAAACTGAGCAAGGAAGACCTTGCGGAAGTGCGCAACGAGAAACTGGGTTTTATTTTTCAGTCTTTCAATTTGCTGCCACGTTTGAGCGCGCTTGCAAATGTGATGCTGCCGATGCTCTACAACGCAGATGAAGAGTTGAGCGATGCCGATGCAGAAGCCCGCGCTACCGCTTCGCTTGAAGCAGTCGGGTTAGGAGATCGTGTACACCACAAACCTAACGAAATATCGGGCGGACAACAGCAGCGTGTTGCGATTGCGCGCGCCCTTGTAAACCAGCCGCCACTGATTTTAGCGGATGAGCCTACTGGTAATCTCGACTCAAAATCCAGTGTGGAAATTATGGATATTTTGCATAAACTCCACGATGATGGCGTAACGGTTGTGATGGTAACGCATGAACCGGATATTGCCGAACATGCCGACCGCGTGATTTGCGTCAAAGACGGGCTGATTATTTCTGATGGGCGCGATGGCAAAAATGCCTGTGACGGAAGAAGGAAATCCTAATGAAAGCTAAAAAAATACTTCGCGTAGCCTGGGAAGGCTTGACCCTAAACAAGGTACGCTCATTTTTGACCACGCTTGGCGTGATTATTGGTGTCGCCTCGGTGATCGTGATGCTGGCGGTTAGCTCAGGCGCAGAAGCCGCAATTGCAGAGCAGATTAATGCGCTTGGCGCAAATCTGATTATTGTGACCCCGAAGCGTGGAACACCAGGCGCGGCAAAAACCTTGCTTTTTGAAGATGCAGAGGCAATCGGAGAGCAGATTGTGGGTATTACCGATATTTCGGCAGAACAAGCCCCGCCTGCACAAACGGTTAAGGCAGAGGGCTTAACACTTGATGCTATTGCTGTTATCGGTACGACCGCTGGCTTTCCTGATGTGCGAGATTATGCAGTAGCCTCTGGACGTTATTTCAATGAAGTAGAAGATGGCCGTAAAGCCAAAGTTGCTGTGCTTGGCGCAGGCATTGCCACTGATTTTTTTGGTACAACAGACCCCATAGGGCAGACCATTACTGTTGGCTCAACCAAACTCACCATAATTGGTGTAATGGAAGAGAAAGGAATGGTTGCAGATACTGATTATGACGGGCGCGTTTATCTCCCCATCAATCTAGTCTTTCAAAAATATATTACAACGATGAACTTTGGCACCGACCGTGTTCGTACCATCTATGTCAAGGCAGAAAGTCAGGAGCAAATTGACAGCGTAATCACCCAAATTACTGTTTTGCTCGCCGAACGACACGATGTAGACGCAAGTGCGCCTGATTTTGCCATTCAAACGCAGCAAGACATTATTGCCACGCAAGAAGCGACGACTGCCGCTTTTCGAGATTTATTGGCGTGGGTTGCCGGTATTTCGCTGCTCGTCGGCGGAATCGGCATTATGAATATCATGCTCGTCTCAGTCACCGAACGCACCCGTGAGATCGGTCTTCGCCAAGCACTTGGCGCACGCCCCTCGGATGTATTGCTCCAGTTTTTGCTCGAAGCAGTCATCCTGAGCTTAGTCGGCGGCTTGGTCGGCGTTGCGATGGGCGTGGGCGGCTCCTATCTCTTCGATGCGCTCGGCACAATGCAAACCCGCATTGTCCCCGCATCCATTCCGCTGGCGTTTGGCGCGGCGGCTATCGTTGGCATTTTCTTCGGATATTATCCGGCTGCCCAAGCAGCTAAACTAGACCCAATCGTAGCCTTGCGGCGCGAATAAATTGAATAAAAAAGGATTAAAAAATGAAACGCTCAATTTCTATACTTATACTCACCACTTTAGCTTTTCTGCTGATCGGATGCGGCGCATCGCCCGCGAGTGAACCTGCTCCAGTTTCCCCAGCGGATCCTGCGGCTGAACTATCTTCCGCTGATGCCCCCGCTGTGGACGCTGAACCTGCTGAAATAGCAGAAATCCCCGCATTGGCAATGGATTATGAAGGTGCGCTTACCCAACGTCTCTTGCTTTCTCTCGGAACATTAGAATTAGCAAACACAGATGCGCTCATTAATGCCGAACAGGCATCACAAATGATTTTCCTCTGGCAAGCACTGAATAATATGACCCAGTCAGGGAATAGCGCAGAAGAAGAAGTAGCTGCCTTACTCAATCAAATTGAAGGTCTATTGACTCCTGAACAAATTACCGCGATCAATGCTATGCAATTGACGCAAGAGGATATTCAGGCTTGGGGGGAAGCAAATAGAACAAATACCGGCACCGGTGAAGGCGCAGGGCAAGGTCAAGGTAGCGGTAGTGGCATGTCTCCTGAAGCACGCGCCACGCGCCAAGCAGAAGGAGGTAAAACAGGTGATTCCTCTGGAGAAAATGGGCTCTCCGCTGTGATGACCAAAGCTTTGATTGAGTATCTTCAGTCCATTCAATAAAAAAAAATAATAACCACTTAGCCTTTCTCAGGGATGTCTCTGCGAGGAGCATGTTTTTGCAACGTGGCAGTCTCACAGACTGTTCGGGAGATTGCTTACTCCTAGCGGAGTACACGTCGGCGATAAAGCTGCCTCGCAAAGACAGTCTGAGAGTTATAAAATAGGACAATCTAATGAAAAAAACTTATTTCTTACTTCCCTTGCTCGTATTATTGCTACTGATTTCAGCCTGCACTCCCGCCGCAGATGAAATCCCAGCAGCCCCGACCTCTGTCGCAGGTGAATATCTCAATACCGAATATACCGATGCAGCCAGTTTGCGAAATCAATTAGCTTTTGGCACGCTCCAATTAGAAGATACTGAGAATACTGTCACATCTGAGCAAGCGCAAATGCTAATCCCATTTTGGCAGGCTATTATTACACTAAGTAGCGATACCACTACTGCTGATGAAGAATTAATCGCGGTCCAAGATCAGATTGTTCAAACCCTGACAGATAAGCAATTGCAGGCTATCGCCGATATGAAACTAACCACTGCCGATTTGGATGTCTTTTACGCCGAACACGGAATCGTTTTCCCGACACCTGTCCCCGGCGTGACCAAAGTGCCTGGCTCAGGCAGTTCAATGAGTGTCGAAGATAAAGCCGCCACCCAAACCGCTGCCGAAGCTGCGGGAATTGTTCCCGGTACGGGAAGCAGTACAGGGAAAGCAGCAAAAACTTTGTTGTTTGAAAAAGTGATCGAGTTATTACAGAGCAAATAGCATCTCTGTTTTGTCAGGCAAGAGCAACACATTTTTGAAAATGCGTTGCTCTTTTTAATTTAAGGGTGATAATAAAACAGGCAACACTATAACTCAATCATTATGGAGAAACTAATATTCTTTAAATCTCAAGAATTTGCCCAGATGATTATTTATGCCCTGCATGAGCCACATACCACTGACACGATTTGATTATCCTTTCTTGGGTGGTTCCCTGCGAGAGTAGAGTTGTCTAAATACGAATTAAATTTAATGGTAAAGTTAATCAAAATGGGCTTTGCCCAAATTTAGAAATCTCCCTAATAAAGGATCGTAGTTTATGGCAACAGAACATGAACGTAATCCCGGTATGGCACTCGATCTTGATTGGGTCCTCGGAACAAAAGTGAACCGCAGCGCGGTGGAGCGGCGCACAGCCTCGCTTCCAACCCGGCGCTCGGTGAAGAAGGTTTGGCAGGCAGCCTGGTTATTACGTGCCGTCACCTGCATCGACCTGACTACTCTCGCCGGGGATGATTCTCCGGGTCGAGTACGCCGCTTATGTGCCAAAGCACGTCAGCCCCTGCGCCCAGACCTGATCAAAGCCTTGGGCGCGGAAGAGATGAATATCACCACCGGCGCAGTCTGTGTTTATCCCTCGATGGTGCCCTATGCCGTCGAAGCTCTGAATGGTACGAATATCCCCGTTGCCTCGGTCGCAACTGGCTTCCCCTCTGGGTTGACACCCTTCCCGCAGCGTATTGCCGAAGTCAAGCAAGCGGTGGCTGACGGTGCTAAGGAAATTGATATTGTCATCACCCGTCATCACGTCCTGACCGGAAATTGGTCTGCGCTCTACGATGAGATCAAGGAATTCCGCGCAGTCTGCGGTGATGCGCATATGAAAAGCATTCTCGGCGTTGGCGATCTGGCAACCTTGGAACAGATTTACCAAGCCAGCATGGTCGCCATGATGGCAGGTTCTGACTTCATCAAAACGTCTACGGGCAAAGAGGGCGTTAATGCCACGCTGAATAATAGTCTCGTCATGGTACGTGCCGCACGGGATTATTTTGAGCGCACAGATATCAAGGTTGGCTTCAAGCCTGCTGGCGGTATCAAAACCGCCAAAGATGCAATGGCCTGGCAATTCCTAATGAAAGAAGAATTGGGCAACGATTGGTTGAAACCCGATCTTTTCCGTTTTGGCGCAAGCAGCCTGCTAACCGATATTGAACGCCAACTTTCGCATTATGTGACCGGACGCTACGCCGCCCGCCATCACATGCCGATAGGCTAGGAGTACGTAGATTATGGAACTCAAAGAGGTATTTGAAACAATGGCTTACGGTCCTGCACCTGAATCTTCCGCCGCAGTCACCCAATGGCTGGAAGATCATGATCGAAAATTTGGTCAGTTCATTAATAATGAATGGGTGACATCCGAAGGTGCCGATTATTATCCCAGCCACAATCCGGCAACGGGCGAAAAGATAGCAGAAACTATGCAAGCCGACCAGCCCGAGGTGGATGCCGCTATCGCTGCTGCCCGCAAAGCTTATAAAAAATGGAGCAAGACCCCGGGCATGGAACGCGCACGATATATGTACGCCATTGCCCGCAATATCCAGAAACATCATCGTTTGCTGGCTGTGCTCGAAAGCATGGATAATGGTAAACCAATTCGCGAATCGCGTGATATTGATGTCCCCATGCTGGCGCGTCATTTCTACTATCATGCTGGCTGGGCGCAATTGATGGACAAGGAACTGCGTGATTATCAACCCGTCGGCGTGATCGGGCAGATCATCCCCTGGAATTTCCCCTTGCTGATGTTGGCGTGGAAGATCGCGCCCGCCATCGCGTTGGGCAATACCGTGGTGCTGAAACCGGCTTCCTACACTCGCCTTTCCGCGCTGCTTTTCGCTGAGATCGTTGCTGAGTCTGGGCTTCCGCCTGGAGTAGTTAATGTTGTTACTGGCAGCAGCAAAGCCGGTAGTATGATCGTTCAGCATCCCGATGTGGATAAAATTGCTTTTACCGGCTCAACCGATGTCGGGCGCATTTTGCGTCGTCAAACGGCTGGCACGGGTAAGAAAATCTCGCTCGAGTTGGGCGGGAAATCCCCCTTCGTCGTTTTTGACGATGCGGATATTGACGGTGCCATCGAAGGTGTTGTGGATGCGATCTGGTTCAATCAGGGGCAGGTTTGCTGCGCTGGTTCGCGCCTGCTTTTGCAGGAAAATATCGCCAAGAAATTCATCACGAAACTCAAGGCGCGCATGGATAAACTCCGCGTGGGTGATCCGTTGGATAAATCGATTGATATGGGCGCCATCGTTCATCAATCCCAATGGGATACAGTGGATGAATGGGTCAAGATCGGGGAAGCCGAGGGCGGCGAGGTTTATCATGCGGATATTGAGATGCCCACACAGGGCTGTTTCTACCCCCCAACCCTCGTAACCGGACTTGACCCGGCAGCTGAGATCGTACAAGAAGAGATATTCGGTCCCGTACTTGTTTCCATGACCTTCCGCTCCCCGGCAGAGGCCATTGCCCTGGCAAATAATACTCGCTATGGACTGGCTGCCAGTGTCTGGAGCGATAATATCAACTTGGCTTTGGATGTTGCCAGCAAGATCAAGGCTGGCTCTGTCTGGGTCAACTCGACCAATCTCTTTGATGCCGCATCCGGTTTTGGCGGCTATCGTGAAAGCGGATTTGGGCGTGAAGGCGGCGAAGAGGGCTTGTACGAATATCTACGTCCTGTCTGGCAGGATCGCCCCCAACCCGCAGAAGATTTTGATCCCGAAGCCGAGTGGGGCGCTACCACGCCTACGCATCCGTTAATGCCCAATGGCAAGATGAGTTTGACGGTACCCGGTGTGGATCGAACTCCAAAGATGTATATCGGTGGCAAGCAAAAACGTCCGGACGGCGCGTATACATGTACGGTACTAAATCCCAAAGGCGAACTGGTCGGTCAGGTCGGCGACGGTAATCGGAAGGATATCCGTAATGCGGTTGAAGCTGCTCATGCTGCACATACTGCCAAACCAGGCTGGGCAATGCGTCATGGGCATAATCGTGCGCAGATCCTATATTTCATTGCCGAAAACCTGCATGCCCGCGCTGGCGAGTTTACTACTCGCCTGCGTGCAATGACGGGACAGACCGAAAAAGCTGCGCGTACTGAAGTTGAGAAATCCATTGATCGTTTATTCACTTACGCTGCTTGGGCTGATAAATATGGCGGTAAGGTACAGGAGACCACCTTGCGCGGGATCACGGTTGGTGTGAATGGTCCTGTTGGCGTGATCGGCATCGCCTGTCCGGATGAGCACCCGCTGCTGGGTTTCATCTCGCTGATGGCACCTGCGATCGCGCGCGGAAATACTGTGGTGATGCTGCCCAGCCAGAAATATCCGCTGAGTGCTACAGATTTCTATCAGGTTTTGGATACATCGGATGTGCCTGGTGGTGTGGTGAATATCGTGACTGGCGACCGTGACCATCTGACGAAAACCTTGATGAGCCACGATGATGTGGACGCACTCTGGTATTTTGGGAGTGCTGCTGGCAGCTATCATATCGAATATGAATCTGCGCATAATATGAAACAAACTTGGGCGAATTACGGGCAAGCTCGTGATTGGATGGACGATGAGCAGAGTGCCGGGCACGATTTCCTGCACCATGCGACACAGGTCAAGAATATTTGGGTGCCGACAGGTATGTGAAAGAGCTAAACAGGATCAATTGCTCCTTCTGTTTGTAGATATGTGAGTAACCAAGACCTGAAATTGAAGATTTCTAAACAAAAAGGTCGAGAGAATTTCTTTCGGCCTTTTTTATTGACAAATCATATTTACAAATTGCTCTAACGCTGCTTTGATGAAAAAACTAAAACTGGTAGAATTATAGAAAAGAGACATTATTTATCCTTTATTTTTTTGGAGATAGTTATGCAAATCGAGTACGACAAAAAAGAACAAGTTGCGCTTTACGAGAAATTTGATGCGTTGCAAAAGAAATTGGTCCCTCTTTGGGAGCAAATAGGCCGTTCTGATCCAGGGGGTTCTTTTATTGAAGATGAAAATACGATGGTTGTGTTGCCATCTCTAACTGTGGATCTGGAATTCGATTTTGCAGCCCAGCAGGCCTATGAAGAGCGCATGTTATTTATGCTCTTTTTGCTGCGCCAACCCCATGTGCGTATTATTTATTTGACATCCGCTCCAATTCAGCAAGAAATTATTGACTATTACCTGGATATTTTGCCGAGTGTAACCATCACCAATGCCCGCAAACGACTTATTCAGATATCGCCTCATGATCTCTCTAATCGCCCATTGGTGACAAAACTACTCGAGCGGCCAAAATTGATGGAAGAAATTCGCAATGCGATTCCTAATCTGGAGATGGCACACCTGGTCCCATTCCTGACAACTGATCTCGAGCGTGATTTTGCGGTTCAACTTGGTATCCCCATGTATGCCGCTAATCCACGTTTCTTTGCCTTCGGAACAAAAAGCGGATGTCGACAGATCTTTGCCGAAGAAGGTGTCCAGCATCCACAAGGTGCAGAAAACATCTTTTCAAAAGATGACCTGGTGCAAGCCCTCTCTGAAATGCGGGCGCAGAAACCAGAGGTGGAAAAAGTGATTGTTAAACATAATGATGGTGTTTCTGGCTATGGCAACGCCACCTTGGATTTGGCTGATCTCCCTGCACCAAAATCTGCAGATGAGAAGACTGCTCTGGCTGAACGTCTAAAAGAATTGCAATTCGAGCTAGCCGATGTCAATTATGATTGGTATATAGAGGAACTTGAGAGCAAGGGAGGCATCGTCGAAGAATTGATCGATGGTGATATCATTTTCAGCCCGAGTGTGCAGTTGCGCATCTCGCCTTTAGGAGATGTTGAATTGCTTTCAACCCACGACCAAATTCTGGGAGGCCCCAGTGGACAGGTTTATATGGGCGCTCGATTTCCCGCAAATCCTGAGTATGGTCCCATGATCACACGGGAGGCAGAAAAGGTAGGGAAGCGTTTTGCCAAAGAAGGCGTTGTTGGTCGATTTGCCTTGGATTTTATTGTTCTTCGCTCTCGCTGGCGTTGGGAGCAATATGCCATTGAAGTGAATTTGCGTAAAGGTGGCACAACGCATCCATACCTGGTATTACATTTCTTAACGGGTGGCAAATTTGATGCAGATTTAGGTGTATACAAAACACTGCAAGGGCATCCAAAATACTATGTTGCAACAGATGCTTTGAAATCTGAAGCATTTAAGAAGTTGACACCTAAACAACTATTCGACCTTGTTAGTGCTCATCGCCTACATTTTGACCACACTCGTCATACGGGGATTGTGCTTCACATGATCAGTAGTGTTTCGACACTGGGCAAACTGGGATTAACAGCAATTGGAGATAGCCCGGAGCATGCGCAAGATATCTATCAAAAATTTGTCGATGTTTTAGAAAAGGCAGTGAGCTAAATATATGAAAACAATTCATAATTTTCGTGACTTTGGTGGATATAAAACCGAAAAAGGAAGTCGTCTAAAAGAGGGCTTACTATATCGTAGTGGAGGTCTTTCAAAAGCAACTGATGAAGATTTGAAAGAATTCTCTGCGTTGAAAATCAAGACAATCTGCGATTTGCGCTCGGAATATGAACGTAAAAAGGAACCGGACCGCTTCCCTAATAGTGAGCCCGTTACTTTCTTTAACATCCCCATGCGCCCGATAGTTGATTATCATGGACGTTCTTTAAAACGCTTGTTTTCTTTGATGTTTGGCGAAGAACGTAGACGAGACTATATCGCGGAATCTTATTCTGCTTATCGTGAGTATGCGACCGGATATTTACCTCAACTAAAAGCCTTATTCCTACGCATTTCAAATCCCGATAATTTACCTCTCCTTATCCATTGCTCGGCAGGGAAAGATAGAACAGGTGTTGTTGCCGGTATGATCCAGCAAATATTAGGCGTTGCACCTGCTGTGGTGATGAATGATTATCTTGAGACCAATAATAATCTGGGCGAATATACAACAGAGATAGCAAAGCGCCTTCAGAAGCTGGCTTATTTTGGTGTGCCTTGGAGAATGTATATGCCTCTTTTTGAAGCACGTACAGATTATTTGAACGCTGCTTTTTCACAAATAAAAGATGAGTTTGGCGCTTTCGATGAATGGGTACGGCGAGGTTTAGATTTTTCTAAAAAGGAAATAGATGCACTAGCTGAGAGCTTGTTAGCATAAAAAATAGACAAGTACCAAGAATCAAAAAAGCCGCTGAAAAGCGGCTTTTTTGCAGTGCAAGAAAGCAGACCTGTTCCGAACCACTTTCACCCTCAAGATAATGCTTATGAGGGTTATAAGCTATAGAAATTTACCAGCTTTATAGATAAACCATGTAGATTTCTTCTCAACTTTACTGCAAAAATATTTATCAAACTCAGCGTCGAGCATCTTTCTCGCCCTAACATGGGTTTATTTAAACCATAGTCTTAAAGGTGCAGCCGTTGAGACCGCATCACCAGTGCGATATTTAGATTTGCTATTCTGTAGATTCCATGGGATGAGTTTACTATGCAGGGGTAAAAAGAGAAAAGGCACTCTAAGCTATCCATAATTCTACATTTCTTCTGCATATTTTCTGCACATATCTCCTTTATCTTTACTTTATAACAAAAAACAAAAGGAGATATTCTTCATGAATTCGAAAACAAGAAATTGGTTGATTGCAGGTGTTGTTATTCTAGCGGGTTTTTTTACTGCTCGATATATTAATTCGGGTACAAGGGGAACAGATATAAGTGCCGAGACAAGTGTTGGTAATGAAACGCTGGTTGTTTCGCTGGAACATGCCGAAGTTGTTGAGGCATCTGGCACATTAGAAGCACACCCCTTTGCCAGCCTGAGTTGGAAAACGGCTGGTGTAGTGGAATCTGTCAATATCCAGACTGGTGATTTTGTGAACGCAGGGGATATTTTATTGTCTTTGCAACCCCAAAGCACATCTTCGAGCATTGTTTCTGCACAGGCTGAATTGGTAAACGCTCAAAAGGACTTAGAAGATTTATTAGAGACCTCTGACACCAAATTGGCTCATGCTGTGATTGAGTTGAGGGAAGCTCAGGAAGTACAGGAGAAAGCAGCTAAATATGTGCGTTATCTGGAGAATGAAGACAAGATACCGCAAACATCAACAACCTCGGTTCTCGTATCCACACGAAATGGTTATCAATATGAATACAAGACGAAAAGCTTCAAAGGTCCTGCCCCTGAGGAGTGGATTATTGAAGCAGATAATGACCTTGCTCTGAGAACAGCCGAATTAGAAGAAGCACAGCTTGCGTACGATCGTCTCAAAGACGGTCCTAATGCACAGGATGTACTTGCCGCTCAGGCCAGAGTGGACGCTGCTCAAACAACAGTTAATTCACTTTATGTCATCGCACCCTTTGATGGGCAAGTGCTATGGGTTGAGAATGTTGAAGGTGATTTGATCAACACGAACAACATAGTAGTACATATTGCAGATATGGATCACCTCTTTGTGGATGCACAGGTAGATGAATCGGATGTAATAAGGGTTCAGGTGGGCAACCAAGTTCAGGTCACGCTCGAAGCGGAATCTTCTATCCCGCTCACAGGCGAGGTTGTGTCCGTCAATCCCGTAGGTGAAGAAATTGCTGGGCTGGTCAAGTATTCGGTGCGAATTTCATTGGATCCGATTGTAGAAGAGATTGTTTTACTTCTTGGTGCAACAGCAGATGTGATAATCGAAGTAGGAGCCGAAACGGCAGAGTTGGGTGTGCCGATTGAGTTAATCCAGAATGATAGTGAAGGTGAATATGTTTGGGTTGTTCAAAGTGATGGCAGTACAGAACGCGTGAATATCAGCAGCGGTGATATTGTGGACGATTTTGTGATTGCTTACGGCGATATTAGCGAAGGTGATATTTTGCAAGGCGTAGAACGAGAGAATACCACCAGCAGACCAGGTCCCTTTGGGAGTAAATAAGATGATCGTAACGAAGAATTTGATGAAGGTCTATCAGATGGGCGATACAGAAGTACGCGCATTAGATGGCGTAAGTCTCACGATTGATAAAGGCGAATTGATATCCATCATGGGACCCTCCGGTTCAGGGAAAAGCACCCTAATGAATATCATTGGCTGTCTTGATACGCCAACTGATGGTGATTATTTGCTGGACGATGAAAAAGTGGCGACAATGGGTGAGGATGAGCTTGCTACGGTTCGTGGCAAGAAGATTGGCTTTGTTTTTCAGCAATTCAACCTTCTGCCTCGTACCAGTGCCCTCGATAATGTGATGCTTCCCTTGTTGTATCAAGGTTTGAGTAGTAAGGAACGAAGTGACCGTGCCGCTCGCGCTCTTGGACGTGTAGGATTAGGCGATCGCATGGACCATCATCCGAATGAACTTTCGGGCGGGCAACAACAGCGTGTGGCAATTGCACGGTCTTTGGTAAATGACCCTGCTATTTTGCTTGCGGATGAGCCAACAGGCGCGCTGGATAGCAAGACAGGCGCGGATATTATGCGCCTTTTTGATAGCCTGCATAAAGAAAGCGGGCAAACCATTATTTTGGTGACGCATGACAGATTTCTTGCTGAACATGCAAAGCGTATTATCCGTCTCTCTGATGGAAAAATCTCATCAGATGAAATTAATAAAAAAACAATCAAGCCGGGAACATTACGCCCAGAGTATTAGGAGTTTATGATGTTGTTTTCTGAAAATTTTATGATTGCCTTGCGTGCAATACTGGCAAATAAAATGCGATCTGCACTAACCATGCTGGGAATTATCATCGGCGTTGCCGCAGTGGTAGCATTGCTTGGTATAGGCGAGGGCGCAACAGCCAGCATTACAGATGATGTGGCTTCGATGGGTGTATGTCCTCAAAGCTTTCGGACAGTTTCTAATGGAGACTTTTAGCCTCGTT
>JABGQT010000147.1 GCA_018648685.1 Anaerolineae bacterium | reverse complement strand
GCTGACTGTGCGACATCAACCGTTTAAGGTGTGCGTTTTCACCGTTTTACGCACGAGCCCATGGTAGAAAGATACAATACTAATCGCTACCGCCGCAAGGCCCTACGCGTCGTGGAACCGCGAGTTTGGTTTGCCTCCGATGGTATCTATCACGAAACTCTGGGGCATACATCTCTGAAAGAATTAGTAAAGGTCACCGACCAGACTAGATCCCGCAAAGCTATTAGCTTCACACTTTCGATTTCTACAGAATCGTCCACCTATTCGGTGGCATTACCCTTTCCGGTGCCAGCAGGTTGTGAAGAGCGGGCTGGAAAGTTAGTACGTCGCTACCGCCAAGAACGTTTACACAATTGATTTTCTTGAAATCATACAGAGTATAGAGTACTGGTAGCCCAGCCCAAATTCCACTACATCTTCCACAACTCATTTACTCTAGTAGAGGAGTCCATCAAATCATGAATCAAAATTCATATTTAGCTGAAGAGCAACGAGTTTTAGCTTTAGAAGACGAATATATTGCAGCCGAGATAAATCGAGACGAAACCACCCTTTGTCGAATCATTGACGATCGTTTTGTTTTTAACGCCAATAATGGGAGAGTTACGGGTAAAGATGAGCTGATCGATAGCATTTTGGCTTGGAATATGATCGGGCAAACGATTACCGAGCGGTCAGTTGTGATCGAGGGCAATACAGCAGTGGTTTGTGGAACAACAGAGTTACGATTTGCCCATGACAATGCGGAGGACACAACATCATGCCTACGCTACACTTCGATCTACATAAAGAAGGAAGAACAGTGGCGATATTTAGCTCTACACATGGCTAAGCGGGATACCCGGAAGTAGCCATCAGAAACACAGCGAATCAACAGTGAACTTTTTTGTTAGGAAAAGCACTCTTTAAAATTTCTTTTCTCCCCCTACCTCTCCACAACAAACTCAATCGCTTCTTCCACTTCGTTCCCCGCTCTGTCTCGCGCGACGACCTGGATGAAATGCTCGCCTTCGGTGACGGCCCACGTCCACGCGTAGGGGGCTTCAGTTAAAACGCCGATCTGCTGATAATCGAGATAAAAGGCCACTGATTCCACGCCCAAATTATCATCGGCATTCACCTGTATCTCGATCTGTTTATTTCGCAGATAATCCACCTTTTCCCCTTGCAGCGGATAGACCATTTCTATACTCGGATACTCATTATCAATGCTGATCTGTGTTGTGGCGATCTCCACGCGCTGGTCTGTGTGCACGACCAATAATTGGACGGCGTAAAGTCCGCTTAGCGTGCTCGTATCCCAGAGGGCAAGCAAGTCATTTTCTACTGGATTATGTACATCTTCACCGATCTGTAACCATGTTTGGGGGTTTAATCCTTGCCCAACCTGAACGCGATAATAATCAAAATCTTTTCCACTGGCTGTGCCGCGAATTACCAAATTGCCGCTTATATCCGCAAAGAGTTCGGGGGCGGTAAAATGCGCTTCTGCCAAACGCGGCGGTGCGAGAATGGCATCATAATCCGTAGGCGGGCTTTCCACATCCGCTGTTTCAGCCCAAGCCTGTGCTTCCTCGGGGATGACTAGGTAAGTTTTCTCTTCGATCAAAGCTGGCGAAGTAAAAATGGTTGCTAAATAGCCCGTTTCTCTATTTACGCTAAAGCTGCGATATAAATTATCGTATTGGCTTGGTTCAGAACCGTTCAGAAAAACTTCGTTGACAATATTCGGGCAATCAGCGGTTGGGAGCAACCCCGAAGGGTCGCAAACATCCATTTTTGTGATACCGATGGGCGCATCCCAGCCTGTGGGCGGGAGCGTTTCGCTCGCTTTTTTAATCAACACATGCCATATCCCAGCCGAAATTTCGGGGTCAAAAGGCTCGTTTGCAGAGAGCCAAATAAGCACAACACGCTTGGGCGTATAGCCCACTGTCCACGCCGAAAGATCATCCGCCACGCGGCCAATTTTTGCGGCAGCCGGGAAACCCACATCCAGCGCATTATCCGTGCCCAGGCTTTGCCAGCGCGCGCTGCCATCGCTCAAAATATCATTCATCAAATAGGCCAATTGCGGCGTGACCACAGGCTGCGCTTCCGCATTACCCCAATCAAGCCAAATTTCACCCTCAGCATCGCGGATTTCCAGCACCGTTACAGCTTGTAAATCTACGCCCAGCATTTGGCCCTTCATCACGCCGTCGGCGGCAAAAACGCCATAGGCCTGCGCCAAATTTAGAGGAGAAATCAGGTCATTTTCATAATCCACACCAAAAGATCGCGAGATGCGCTTCACATTTTCTGTGCCCATTTGTGCTAAAACACCTTCCATCGGGATGCGATAATCGTTCGCCAGCGCCGTTCTTAAACGCATCGGGCCATGAAATTGCCCATCATAATTTTGGATGCCGGTCTCGTTCGGAATATCCCATAAAAGCGACGCCGGACTCAACCCGCGCGTAAATCCCGTTAAATAAACGAAAGGCGACAAACTTGACCCGATCTTGCCAGCCGCCATTTGACTGGATTCTCCCCTCAGCGTTGTCTCGCCAACAAACGCTAGCACCTGACCATTTTGCGGATCAAGGATCAAGCCGCTGGCTCGGGCATTTGTGAGCGCATCCATCACGGGCAAGGCAGGGAGCAAATGAGCAGAATCGCAGGTGTTTTCCCTTGCTCTGCTCAGGCGCGTGACTTGCGTTTGAATGGTACAAGCGGCACTTTTTTGCAGATCAAGATCAAGAGTGGAGGTGATGATGAGTCCACCGCGCTCTATCCGTTCACGAGGATAAATCTCAGAGAGTTGTTCGAGGGTTAAAGAGAGAAAGGCCGGGGCCGGGTTTCCAGGCTCATTAAACGAGGGTAAGGTAAAAGGCGAGTGACGCGCCGCATCCGCTTCAGCGGAATCGAGCATCCCCAATTCTTCCATAATATAAAGCGTTTCCTGGCGGCGCTGGTAGGATGCCGTGGGCGCATCAATGGGGTTGAGGGCTGGCGTTTGGCTGGCAGCCGCGAGGGTAGCAGATTCGGCGATATCTAGCTCGGTAATAGATTTGCCAAAATAAAGCTGCGCGGCAGATTCTGCGCCGTATGCGTTATGTCCAAAATTGGCAGCATTGAGATACCACTCGATAATTTGCTGCCGCCCATATTGCTCGGTGAGTTGCGATGCAAGAAGAATTTCGCGCAAGTCGCGGCGCAGGGAGGGGGCTTCATCCCAGAGCAGGAGATCGGAAACGAGCTTTTGGGTGATGGTGGGGTTATTGTTAAATCTATAGCCTTTATGCGTCCAAAAATCGGGATCGGAAAGAGCGATAGTCGCCTGCACAAGCGCATCGGGAAGATGTTGCGGATTTTCAGAGCCAATGGGGATGTATCGGCGTGCCTTATCTTCTGGCGCAAAAACATGGATGAGATTTTCACCGCTGCGGTCATAAAGGCGCGTTGGCTGAAGGAGCGAACCATCGCGCGGATTGAGTAATATTTCGAGTTTTTCTACAGGCGGGAGATCTCTAACAAGACTTTGATAAGAAAAGATAAAAGAAAAAATGCTAAAAATGAGCAGTAAAGAGAGCGTGACCCCACAACCCAAGCCAAGATTCCGACTGCCCCGCTCAAGCCGACGCTCTGGTTGAGCGCGGCGTTTTCGTCGCTTGCGGAGGATATTTAGAGTCGTAGGCATGTTTTCTCACCACAAAGAGCACAAAGGAGCACGAAGGAAAAACTTGTTTTGTTTTTTTCTTTCTGACTCTTCGTGTTCTTTGTGGTTAAAAACCTTAAAAAATCTCATCTAACCATCCCATAATGCCGCCATTCCCATTTGCCTTTTTTACTTTTTTCGGCATTTCCCCATACACTTCACCGTTTTGTCCGTTGATCAGCACGGTGTGATCTTTTCTCTCATAAGGGTAGGTGGTCATCCATAGCGGGAGCAGCAATAATTTATAGGAGGTAATTGCCAAATCTGCCGAAGAAGTGCTGAAACTTCTCAGATTATACATACTCCGCTTGATCTTTTTCTTTTCAGCATCATAGGCGCGGCTTCGTGCTTCGAGGGCAGCTTTGCTTAATTCTACTTCGTAGGTTTCTGCCGACCAATTGGAAAGATAACGCCGATTATAAGATTTTGTCTTGCGCAATTCATAGCTTTCGATCAGACTATGCAAATATTGCTCATATTTCTTTGCAGCGGGGATAACGAGATCATCCACAAAAATGGACATGTCGCCGCGTTCAGTAACATATGTTTTTTCTGTTTTAAAACCAAAACCTTGTTGCCTATTTTCTTCCACTTGCCGTTCGCCCCTATAGCCGATAGAGCCGCCAATATCAAAAGTCCAAACGGGGATATAAAGTCCGCGCGGGGGCAAGACCTTGCCTTGTGGCGTAAACCCGTTTTCTTTAACCCATGCGACCAAAATCTGTATAGCGCGTTTTTTATCAAAAGCGTGGAGAATAATTGCATCAGGGTCAAGCAGATCGCGTGTTTCGCCATGGTGAACAACATGCGGCGAAGCGCAATAAGCACAAGCAGATGAAATATTGTCTGCCGCGAGCAAAAATTCTGCGCCGCAGCCTTCGCAATGAAAAACTTTCCGCGCTATGGGTTTACTATGTCCGCGCAAGGTTGCCATCGCCGAGAAAAAATCCTGTTCTTTGGCTTCTTCCTCTTCAGTGGCATTTTCAACAGCGCAAAATTCACAAACCAGAGTTTGCCCGTCTGGCGAAAAGCTCATTTGGCCACCGCAGTTTGGGCAATCAAAACGCTCGGCGTTGGTTTCCCTGTCGCTGGCATCTGGCGCGGCGATCCGGTCAGAATCAACAATTTCCTCTGCTTTAAGCGTGCCATTTAAAATCGCCAAAGAACGCCGCGCACGCGGGTGCGTCATCCGATAAGAAAGCGCCTCGTCCAAAGCGTGGCGCTTTTTCTCCTCATCACTTTCGACTTCGCTCAAATAGAACCACAGGTCTGCCAAAATATCGTGATCTCTGGCAGAGTATAAGGCGCGCTCAAAATAATTTCTGGCAGAATTCAACTCCCCATGTTTCAACGCGGTCACGCCGCTGTGCATCAAACTCCGAATCCGTGCTTCGCTCATCGGCGCACAATCGCGTCTGTCATTTGCGCGATCCTCTTCATTTCTTTAACATCATGTACCCGGATAATATCCGCCCCGCGCGCGATCCCAACCGCAACCGATGCAGCAGTTCCCTCCACTCGCTGGTCAGCGGGCAGATCGAGGGTATAGCCAATAAAGGATTTCCGCGAGGGTCCTAGCAAAACGGGATAGCCTAGTAAGCGGATTTCATCTAAACGGTCGTTTAATTCCAAATTTTCTGCGATGGTTTTTCCAAAACCAATTCCTGGGTCGAGAATAATGGATTCGCTCCTGACCCCAGCTTGCTCAGCGATCTGAACCGATTCGAGCAACTCGGCTTTTACTTCTTCGAGCAAATTATCGTATTCCGCGCCGATATACGCATTCCCCAACTGGTCACGGACTTCAACGCTGGCGGGATTGCTGCGATTGTGCATCAAAATTACGGGACAGCCAAATCTCGTCACAACGGAAGCAAGCTCAGGGTCCGCGCGCAGCCCCCAGACATCGTTGACGATGTGAGCACCCGCGTTAAGCGCTGCCTCTGCCACCGAAGCCTTATAAGTATCTACCGAAATGAGCGTTTGCGGCATCTCCTCTGCTATCGCACGGATGATGGGGATAACGCGCCGAATCTCTTCATCTGCATCCACCGGCGCAGAACCCGGGCGCGTCGATTCACCGCCGACATCGAGGATATCTGCGCCAAAAGCCGCAAATTGACGGGCTTGTTCCAAAGCCCCCCCCTCGCCCCCCCCGCCAATGGTGGGGGAATCTAAAAGCCCATCGCCCGAAAAACTATCGGGCGTGGCATTCAGGATGCCCATCACATAGGTGCGTTTACCCCAAGTGAGCGTTTGATTGGCAATTTTGAGAGGTTTCATAGGTAAAAAAACGGACCCCGAAGTCTCCAGACTTCGGGGTGTTTACCCCAACATCTGGAGATATTGGACTCTATAATTATTTAAGCAAATTGGTCAAGCGGCAAAGCCAACCATGCTTCGGCTTCTTCTACATCAGTATAAATGTGAATATCTGCAGCAAAATTTGTGTCCGCCAATGCTGCTACTTTGCGAATTCCGTCTGCGACAGCATCACTAGCCACAACAACTGCCAAACGGATCTTGCGTGCGGAGGGGTCACTATTAAGGCGAATTGCAGAACGCATTGCTTCTTCGGGAATATCGGATACTTGGCGCAAATCGTATAGGTTGCGGGTCAGGCGGTCAGCATCGAGCAGGTGATCTTCTGCAAAAGCCTTCCAATGACTAATTGTTTTTTCGCTCAAGTCGGTAAAAACATAGTGCATCCCGCCATCGTTGCGGCGAACAACATGATAGCCGATCCCGGGTTCAGCTTTCCAATTGAGGGGTTTTGAGTCAGACATAATAAACCTCCGAAGGTTTCTAAAGTAGGACTTTCATAACAGGAGCTCTGAGTCGATTTGTAATCCACGTGTTTGCCAGAAGCCGCTGGATTGCCTGTACTCCGAAGGGGTGCAAATCTAGCTAGAGCAGAAGAGGCGAAAATCCTATAAAGTTAAATTGATTAAATAATTATACCGAAAAAGAGGTGATCTCGTTGCAATCAACATCCTTTAGCAAGGATGCGATATTCTTTTTTAAGAGAGGGTGTTCAAACTCAGGAGCTAAATCTGCAAGCGGGACAAGTACAAAAGCCCGCTCATGCAAACGTGGATGCGGAATGGTCAGATTTTCCTCCTCTAGCACGAGATCATCATAAAAAAGGATATCAAGATCAATGAGCCGAGGTCCGTTTCTGAAAAGTTTTACACGCCCCAAATCGGCTTCTCGTTTTTTGAGAAAGTCGAGCAACGTCCGTGGTTCCAGGCTTGTTTCCGCTTCAATGACCATATTCAGGAAATGGGCTTGCTCTGTGTACCCCCATGGCGGGGTTTCGTAGATGGTTGATTCGCGAGTCACACGCAATTCTGGCGCGAGTGAGTCGATGGCAGCGCGCAAATTTTCTGCGCGGTCGCCGAGATTAGTGCCGAGGGCGATGTAAATTAATGACATATTTTTGTATGTAGGGGCGGGTCTGCCCCTTTCGGGGATGCTACGCGAAGACCCGCCCCTACGGTAGATTAGACCCTTTCTAAAATCGTTGCGGTTGCCATACCATGACCAATGCACATGGTCTGTAAGCCAAATCGGGCATTGCGCCGCTGCATCTCGTGGACGAGTTTCGTCATCAACACTGCACCCGTCGCGCCAAGAGGGTGCCCATGCGCGATCGCGCCGCCATTGGGATTCACCTTCTCCATATCGGGGTTAAATTCTTTTACCCACGCCAAAACTACGCTTGCAAAGGCTTCGTTAATCTCAATCACATCCATATCGTCGAGGGTGAGACCACCGGTCATTCCCAAGATTTTTTTGGTCGCGGCGATTGGACCATCGAGTGCCAAAATGGGGTCTGTGCCAACAACAGCGCGTGTTAGCACACGAGCGATAGGCATCAGGTTATAGCGTCCAACCGCATCCGCAGAGGCGAGCAGTAGCGCGCCAGCCCCGTCGCTAATTTGGGAGGCATTCCCCGCCGTGACGGTGCCATCTTCTTTGAAGACAGGTTTTAGCGCACGCATTTTTTCGCGGTCTGGGGGGCGGCGCACACCTTCATCGGTGTCAAAAACTGTCCCGTCGGGGAGGGTTAGTGGGATAATTTGTCCGTCGAAATAGCCTGCATCCATAGCGGAAGCAGCTTTTTCGTGAGAGCGAAACGCAAAGTCATCCTGTTCATCTCGCGTCAGATTCCACTTTTCCGCCATCATTTCTGCGCTCACACCCTGATGGACAAGTTTTTGGGGCATATTTGGAGACCATTCGGATGGATAATCTGCCCCCAACATTTGATGGGACATCATCTCTGTACCGCCCGCCAAAACGAGATTCGCATCGCCCGCAAGAATGGCTTGCGAGGCAAAGTGGACAGCTTGCTGGCTCGAACCACACATCCGGTTAATGCTTACGCCCGGCACATGGACGGGGAAACCGGCATTGAGCGCACCCAAGCGTGCCAAATTTGCGCCCTGATCGCCGATGGGTGTGACAACACCCCAAATGACATCATCGAGACGTTTGGGCGCGATGCCTGCCCGACGGACAGTTTCAGCCATGACTTGAGCGGTCAGGTCAACGGGGGCAAGGGGGTAAAGCGCGCCTTTTTCTCTGCCAAGAGCGATGGCAGAACGTGCTGCGGAGATAATAAAAACATCGGTGTCGGACATGGAAAAATCCTTTTTTGAGCTATTTTTTTCGAGGTATCTTATGGTATCACATCAGCAAAAAGAGAGTGGGACATCTGATGATCCACACTCTTTTTGTTTGACTTTTAGATAGCGTTATTCCTTGATTTTGTTTCCCATTCCTATAAGTTGGCCTTTTAGTCTTTCAGCATATTTTGCACGTTCATGAATTTCAAAAGGGCTTTTTTCAGAGGTATGAAAATTATCGTTTTTGTAGCGTGGTATGACATGTAGATGATAATGCCAAATATGTTGATCTCCTGCCGGCTCATTGTGTTGTCTAAGTATAACGCCATCACATTGATATTCTGCTTTCATGGCCAGTGCAATATCCTTGCTGAGAGAGTGAATTTTTGATGAAAGAACTAAAGGCAAATCATAGATATTTTCAAAATGTTTATTGGGAATAATAAGCACATGTCCTTTATTATTTGTCCATTTCCGTGTTGCCATGAAAGCAGTTATATTTTCGGTTTGGAAAACCAGATCACTTTGCTTTAGTTGAGTATGACTATTTTCTTTTTCCTGGATGAGTAGACAAAACGGGCAAATATATGCTGAAGGTGCATGCTTGTTCATAAGGAACTCTTTTTTACCATTTTTTGTTCCTAAACAAGTTTTTGCGCGACCACCCAAAGAAAGGTAACGGGCTTGCCAAATTCATCGGCTGTCTCCTCTTTTGCACTGATGACTTTCAACCCCGCTTCTTCAACAAGACGTTGATTGGTTTCGCTATCAAAATTGCTCCAGTACATGGGCAAGCCTCCCAGCCAATTCACATTAATTTGAGTTTCGCTTGAATATGCACCCATTGATATGACTAATAATCCATCTGGGCGTAACCAAGACTTTATTTTACGAAGAAGTTCGGCATGTTCCTGTCGAGGAACGTGGATGATGGAATAAAAGGCTATGACTGCGTCAAAACTATTTTTCGGGAAGGTAAGTGCTGTCATGTCGGCATGAACGAAATTGCCTTGAGGGATTCTCTGTTTTGCAAGGGCAATTTGGCGAGCAGAAATATCCACACCTGTGACGGTAAATTTCTCTGCGAGTTCTTGCGTTGTCGGGATTCCTGACCCACAACCTAATTCAAGGACTTTAGCACCTTTCGGCAGATTTTCAAGCAGCACGGCTGTATATTTGGCGCGTTCTTCTATCCTGACATCCTGTGTCCATTTTTCATGCTCTTCGGCTATATGGTCGTATCCATTTTCGACGATTTTTTTAGGCTTCATTTAGGGCTTCCTTGTGTGATCTTGCGCTTACTCTATTTTCCGGTGAAGATTATACGCAAGCCTAGATATAAAAATATAGACCCCGTGATCTTATCCGTTGTTCTTCTAAATTTATTATAGAAAATCTGCACCCTTTTCATTGAGAAAAAATAAGCAACCAAGCTGTACCAAAGCACTGAGGCAGAAAAGACCATAGCCACTGTCGCAAAATAAAACCAAAGAGGTGCTTGTAGGGGAAAGGAGATGATAAAAAGGCTTCCAAAGAAGACGGCGGTTTTGGGATTTGCATAGCTGGTAAATAACCCCAGTCGAAATGCGGAAAGATTATCTTTGGTTTCTCCCTGAGAGTTGCTAATCATCTCTGATGACTGAAAACTAGCGATGATTATATTTAGGCCAAGATAAGCCAAATACAGCCCGCCGATAATTCGAATAAGATGATATAGCCAAGCTGCATATTCGAAAATAGCTGTTACTCCGATCAAGCTTGCGCTTGCCCATGTCGCTGCGCCAGCTGAAACTCCGAGGGCGATATAAAATCCCCTTTGTCTGGAATCGGAAACTGAATACTGTGAAACTGCGACAAAATTCGGACCGGGAATTGTTAAGACGAGAAACCACGCCCCAAATAAGCTTGCAAAGGCTACCAATAGATCCATATTTTTTTGCTTGTCATGCTTTATTTTTCAATTTCATTTAGTAGTTTGGTTATTTTCTTGCTCGCATAGCCTTTTCAGTTCTTCAAATTCTGTTTCCATCTGTTCTTGGATGTCCTTTCTTATCTTCCGTCCAAAAATAATATTCACAAGATTCATTGGGAATTTCCAGTGAATATCTGCTTCTGTTTTAAGGATTGTTTTTCCATTTTTCCCCTCAAGCGAATAAGAGACATTGACTTTGTGGAGCTTGCTCTCTAAGTGAAAAGCGATTGTTTTGTTCTCGATATGATCAGTAATGATCCCTTTCATCTCCAAAGTCTTTGCGCCATTTCCCATTTCTTCGATAAAGGTTGTGCCGACCTTTTCGGGTCTTTCTTCAATGATCTTTCCTTTTTTGACACCCTTTTGCCAGCGCATGGCTTTTTCGGGGTCATCTATCCACGGGAAAATTTTCTCCGGTTCTCCTGCTATTTCAAGGGTAAAAAATATTTTCATCTCATTATTCTCGTCACTTTATCGTGCAAGTCCTTAAGATATTTTTAAACCACCAATAAATTCCCGGATGACGGAATCTTGAGGGACGATGCTATCGTCGGGATAAGGGCTGATGGTTTGAAGCAAGTCGAATACACGTGCGGCTCGCTGGAAGGCATCCTGCCGGAGCGGATCATCTTTATAGGTTACGACCCATTCTGCAAAACCATCCAGTAATTTGGATTTATATAGAGGCAATTCGTAAGGCATGGCACTATTGATGATGAAATCCGCTGTGCCTGAGTAGGGGATGATATTTCTCATTTCGCTAGAGCGGACATAATGCCAATGCGTCAGGGTTTTTTCGTAATCGTAGGCGCGGTGCATCGCGTCACGCAACATTCTGCGCATCAGGCGGATATCCGTCCAGCGGATATATTTACCCTCGTCATTTTTGATTTGCAGCAAAGGCTCAATATAGAGCCTGACCTTGCTGTCTGTGATGCCGTCTGTTAAGGGAGGGTATAAACCATAGAGACTGTCGATCAGGATGATATCGCCTTTTCGTAGACGCAGCGGAGTTTGGTTGGGGTGTCGTTTGCCTGTCTTGAAATCATAAAAAGGCAAGAGCACTTCTTTGCCTTCAAGAAGCTGATGAAGGTGCTGGTTGATCAATTCAATATCCAGCGCCTGGGGTGTTTCAAAATCGTAATCGCCAAACTCATCTTTGGGGTGCATCTCCAGATCAAAATAGTAATTGTCCAGATTTAGCTCTACAAATTGCATCCCCAGCTTGCCAAGATTATGTGCGACTTTATTGGTCGTTGTTGTTTTGCCAGATGATGAAGGCCCGGCAACGATCGCCAGACGAACTTCACCTTTTCTCTCTTCTAGCAGGGCGCTAACTGAGGCGATATCCTCTGCATAAGCGGCTTCTGACTCTGCAACAATTTCTTTGATCTCGCCATTTTTTACTCGTTGGTTGAGTTTTTGAACGGTATTTAGCTCATGGCTGACAGACCAATCTAGCGTTCTCCACATTTTTGCCCAGGGGATATATTCTGAGCGCTGCTCGGAGAGTGGCTTCTGCTTTTGCCGACGACGATTGCGTTCTTCCCGATATAGGATGTAATGTTTCGCGACCTTGGCGTGCCCGGCTTCGATCAGTGTTTTCTCGACGACATCCTGAATCTCTTCTACGGTTGGATATTGCTTTGGTTTGCATTCTTCTTCCAGGGTTACGATGATCTGATCGGCTAAATTTTCAGCGGTTTTTTTATCCCTTCCCCCAACGGATACCGCCGCACGGAAGATCGCGTTAACGACCCTGCTGCGTGAAAACGCGACCGTTGCCCCATTTCGCTTGATGACATATTTTATCTTTGCCATAAGATTTCTCCGAATGAAAAAGGGACTTGTTCAAGTAAGAGCTTTTGTTACTTCTTAGCTTTCTATAGATGGATACTGCACATTGCCAGCGTCCGTGTGCGCGCTTTGTTAGGCGTTAGATGGTTGGTTCCGTTTTATTTTCTCGTATTGAATTATGTATTTATTGACAAATTCCATCATTTCGTCAAAATCGCTCTTTGTAACTACATCTCCAGACCAAATCTCATTTATTTTTGCTCCAACGAAGTGAATAATATATGTTTTGGATGGCACATTCCCATTGCGCAACATTTGAAGGAAATCGTAATCCCCTTTTTCTGCATTTCCAAAATTCTTACCGGCATAGGATTCTCCAAAAAATTCATCCTTGTAACTCCAGCCATTATCATAAGCCCAACCACCATGTTCCCATGCGTATCTGTCAAACTCGTTATGGTCTTCAAAATCATTATTCATATCAACATCTTTTCAAACTCAATTCGAATGCACGCTTTGTTAGAGCGAAATATCCTTTTCCAGAATTGAAGAACAAGTTCTCCAAAACTTAAGCATTTCAGGGAAAAGCTCATCCAAGTTGTAAATGCAATGATAAGACATTTTCTCCAACGCTTCGTCTTTATTTTTAATGTCTAGAAACTGGATTAGTTCCATCTCGTCCTTCATAATAGGAATTCGGAAATAGGCTTCAAAGTGGTCAGTAACAAAACGAAACTTGATGTTTGCGGGTTGATTTTTTATTTCGTTTCTAATCTTTCGAATGTGAAATATGTAGGTGATGTTGATTTTTAGAAAACCGAAAATCCTTAATCCACTCTGATCGTATTCGCCCTTCATTAGTTTCCTTGCGAAAGGTAAGAATTTTCTGGAAGTTTGAATACTTTGACCTTTTCTTTCTGTATTTAATTTTATTAGGAGACTGTCAAGTAGCTCGCGGCTATTAAAAAACAATTCTCTAAAAGAAGACAGGAAATTAATTTCATTCCCAAAGCCTTTTATAAACAGGCTTGTGTGTTGATCGACTTTATCGTCAAAGCGTAATTTGAGCTTTTCTGAGGAAAATTGGTATTGCGCGATTGCTCTTTCAATCGAGAGTAATCGAACCTCGATATTTCCGTGCAAATCTTCTGGTTTTCCAAATTCCATTGTTTTCTCCCTAACGGTTAAGGGTTGATACGGCGAAAAGGATCAAGTCTGTCAGAAGGGAAGA
>JABGQT010000149.1 GCA_018648685.1 Anaerolineae bacterium | reverse complement strand
GCTGACTGTGCGACATCAACCGTTTAAGGTGTGCGTTTTCACCGTTTTACGCACGTACGCTTACCAATCATCTGCAACTTGATTGCGCTCTTCAAGAGTGGCTTCTGCCACATCGATCATCGACTTGGCGATTTTACCGCCCTGTTTAGCACTCTCTGCGTCAACTTCTAAGCTGCCTTTGGCTGCGCTTGCCATATCTTTCATGCCACTGATTGCAATACCCTTTGCTATCCGTGCCTCAGCTTTGATGCTTTTCCCTGCAAAGCGAGCGGGGGCGACCACGGCTTTGATCAGATTTTTCAAACTATCTCCTACCACATCAGCAACTTTTTTGGTCATGATGCGTGCTGAATCGATCAGGGCTTCACCCATCATCTCGCGGATGTCGATGGAAGCATCCAGTGCAGCGTTATCAAACTCGTCGTTGGGACTAACCGTGGCAACGATCTCTTCTGTTTCTACAATACGATCAAACATAATGAGAATTTCGTTTTCCGCATATACAATGCGGTCTGCCATCTCGTTTATATCTTCGTAAAGTTCAGATGTGGTTTCGACTGTTGTGCCATCATCGGGCGTAAAAATAAAGCCGCTGCCGTTAGATAGTCCACCAGCATGAGCAGTAATGGGATTGAAACTAACCAGAAGGGCGGCAATAAATATGGAAAGGGTGATGATCATTTTCTTAGACATTTTTATCTCTTATAGCGTATTTTTGTTTTCTAATTATAGGACGAATGTCTTGGGAAAATGGTTATATTTTATATTTGGGATGTCTTGGAATCAGGCTGTGCCATATTGCAAAAGCTTATAAACTCATAGCAGAGTGATAAATAGTCTGAGGTGTTTTCTGGATCGACTATGAAAGACGCGTAAGTTGGTTTAACAAATGCTTCCTTTTGCGCAATCAATATGTGACAAAGCGTTCGTTTTTAAGACTTTAGTAATTTGACAACGCCAAAATCGTAAAGTATAAGTGACGTGCTAACCTTTACTTCTTTTATAATAGTTTTTGAATTACAGGATATCTTATGTTCCGTATTACCCGCCAAGCTGATTATGCTTTTCGTATCATCTTGTTTTTAGCCAAAGAGCCTGAAGAAGAGCGCACTCCCAGTTCTTTGGTTTACGAAGAAATGCTTATTCCCGCTACTCTCTCGCCGAGAATAGTTGCTCAGTTAGCTAGAGGAGGTTTTCTCAACACATTTCCTGGACGTGATGGTGGCATTCAACTAGCTTGTCGGGCAGAAGATATTTCGTTATGGGATATTATCGACTTTTTTGAAGGACCTATCCATCTCTCTGAGTGTCAAGAGGGAGGAACTGAGTGTCCCTTTGAAGAAAAATGTCCAATTCGCCGCCGCTGGGATCCACTACAAGCCATCCTTCAGAGAGAATTAGAAAAAAATACCTTTGAAGACTTAGCTCAAGACGCAAAAGCTTTTGAGCTTCTAGTGATGACTTAATTCCCATACCTAGGAGGTCCCCCCTACACCCACATCTTTGTTTTTCTCACTATTATTTTCTATAAGGAGAACCACTTATGAATCCTCTCTCTCTTGCGCGATGGCAATTTTCTATCGTCACCATCTATCACTTCTTTTATGTCCCACTTACACTGGGCCTCGCTATCTTCATTGCTATTATTGAGACAAAATACGTCCGTACTGGCGATGAGATGTACAAAAAAATGGCAAAGTTCTGGGGAAAAATTTTCCTAATCAATTTTGCTATCGGTGTTGTCACCGGTATCGTACAGGAATTCCAATTTGGGATGAACTGGTCAGAATACTCCCGCTTTATGGGTGATATTTTCGGCGCGCCGCTGGCAATCGAAGCTCTCCTGGCCTTCTACATGGAATCAACTTTCATCGGTCTTTGGGTCTTCGGCTGGGATAAGCTCACTAAGAAGCAACATCTCGCAGCCGCCTGGATGGTTGCAATTGGCTCCAACATCTCCGCTTTATGGATTTTGATCGCGAACTCCTTCATGCAAAACCCGGTTGGCTACACCATTGACCCAGAAACCGGTCGCGCACTCATGTCCGATTTTGGGGCATTAGTTTTCAACCCAAATGTTTTGCACCAATTCCCGCATGTACTCGCTTCAGGCGTTTCTTTAGCGGGATTTGTCGTTATGGCCTTCAGTGCCTGGCACCTGCTACGCAAGCATGATGTCACGTTCTTCCGCCCATCCTTCCGTATGGCAGCCATTTATACGCTCGTCGGATCGGTATTCGTTGGGACAATTGGTCATATCCAAGGTCAATTCATGGTTGAACATCAACCCATGAAAATGGCTGTTGCTGAAGCTCACTTTGAAACCGAAGACCCAGCAGCTCTCTCTATTTTCACCATCGGTAATTGGGAACAAACTGAAGAGATTTTCTCCATCCGTATCCCCACTTTGCTGAGTTTTATGACCTACAGCCAACCTTACGGTGAAATTAAGGGCATAAACCAATTACAAGCAGAGTTTGAAGAAACCTACGGGCCCAGAGATTACGTCCCGCCAGTTGCAATCAATTATTGGTCCTTCCGCACAATGATCGGCGCAGGTGGTCTGATGGTTATTCTTGCCTTCTTGGGCGTGCTTTGGAGCAAAGATCGCAAACTCGACGAAAAGAAGGGTTACCTAAAAATTATGATCTACGCCGCGGCCTTGCCTTATCTTGCCGTAACAACCGGCTGGATTTTGGCAGAAACCGGACGCTGGCCCTGGATCGTTTACGGTTTACAAACCATCGAAGATGCCGTCTCACCTAACGTCCCTGCGTGGAATGTTGCCCTCTCACTTGCCTTAATGACCGTGCTCTACACCGTATTGACTATCATTGCTTTCAAATTGGCAGTCAAATACGGCACCAGCGATGTTGCCATTAAAGCCAAAGAATAAATAGAATTGGAGAAACAATCATGGATCTTAATACCATCTGGTTTATCCTCGTAACCGTTTTGTTCATCGGATTCTTCTTCCTCGAAGGCTTCGATTACGGCGTCGGCATCCTGATGCCCTTCCTCAGCAAAGATGATAACGAGCGACGTGCTGTCATCAACACCATTGGACCACACTGGGACGGTAACGAAGTTTGGATGATCACCGCTGGCGGTGCAATGTTCGCTTCCTTCCCTCACGTATACGCAACCCTATTTAGCGGATTTTATCTCGCTCTTGTCCTCATGTTGGTTGCCCTCATCTTGCGTGGTGTTGCCTTTGAATATCGTAGCCTTCGAGATGACCCCGTCTGGCGCAATCGCTGGGATTGGGCGATCTTCGGCGGCTCCCTTGTCCCCGCCCTCCTCTGGGGCGTGACCGTTGGCAACCTGATGCGTGGTTTCGCCATTGACGCAGATATGAACTACTGGGGCGGATTAATTCCCCTACTCAACCCCTACTCCCTCCTCGCCGGATTGGTCTTCGTGACCCTCTTCACCACACACGGCGCAAACTTCCTCGCTCTCAAGCTCGAAGGCGATCTTGCAGAACGCGCCAAGAAATTCGGCTTCCAAGCATGGATCGCAGCCACCGTCCTGACCGTTCTCTTCGTCATTTGGTCATTCTTTGAGACCGATATTCTGACAAAATCCGGCATCAACGGCTTAATCCCCGCTCTCTTGGCAGCAGTTGCTCTTTTGCTTGCTGGCTTTTACGCCAAAAGCGGCAAGGATATGCTCGCCTTCATAATGGGATCGCTCACCGTCGTTTTCGCTACGATTATGGTCTTCATGGGCTTATTTCCCCGCATCCTCATCTCCAGCATGGATGCAGCTTATAGCCTCAATATCCATAATGCAGCAGCTTCGCCTTACACATTGAAGATCATGACCATCGTTGCCGTCATTTTCGTCCCGATTGTCCTAATTTATCAAATTTGGACATACAAAGTCTTCAGTGCCCGTGTCAAAGCAGACCCCGAGACTTTGGTATACTAAAACCATCTTTTTAACGATAGAATCGGCTGGCAGTACAATACTGTCAGCCGATTTCTTTTTTTATTCGCACAATTTGCCTCATCCGTGATACTAAATGAACCTCGACCGCCGACTCCTCTCCCTCGCCCGTGATAGCCGCACTGCTCTCATCATTACCATTCTCGCTGGATTTCTCGGCGGGATTTTGACCATCGCCCAAGCGCGCACTCTCAGCCTAACGATAAATAACGTCTTCATTAACGGGGAAACGCTGCAAGATGTAATGAATCTTCTCCGCGCCCTGCTCTTCATCATCGCTGGACGCTCCCTGCTCGTCTGGATTAGCGAAGTCAGTGCAAAAGCAGTTGCCGTGCGCGTCAAAAACGATTTACGCGAAAAACTCTTCGCCCATATCGTCAAACTCGGTCCTAGCTTCACCCGTAAAGAGCGCACCGGCGAACTCACTGCCGCTGCAGTCGAAGGCATCGAAGCCCTAGACGCTTATTTCAGTCAATATCTGCCCCAACTGGTCTTATCTGCCCTCATTCCCCTCTCCATTCTTGTTTTCGCCTTCCCCATCGACCCCCTATCCGGGCTAATTCTCTTTCTCACCGCCCCGCTCATTCCCGTTTTTATGATTCTCATCGGCAAAGGCGCGGAAGCCATCACCAATCGCCAATACGAGACTCTCAGCCGCCTCAGCGCGCATTTTCTCGACAGCCTGCAAGGCATCACCACGCTCAAACAATTTGGGCAGAGCAAAGCGCACGTCCGCACAATTAAAGAAGTCAGCGAAAAGTTTAGCGACACCACCATGACGGTTTTGCGCGTCACTTTTCTCTCGGCCCTCGTTCTCGAACTGGTCGCCACCCTCAGCACCGCCGTTATCGCCGTCGAAATCGGTCTGCGCCTCATATATTACAAAATTGAATTCGAGCAAGCCTTTTTTCTCCTCATCCTCGCGCCTGAATTTTATATTCCCCTCCGCACCTTGGGTCTCCGTTTCCACGCTGGCATGAACGGCACCACCGCCGCTCGCAAGATTTTTGCCATTTTAGAGCTAGAAGCTAGAGAGCAGAGAATAGAGAATAGTACAAACTACTCTCCATTCTCTTCTCTCACATTCTCTTCTCTCTCTTTCACCTACCCCGATGAATCTACCCCCGCTCTCGATAATATCTCTTTCACCATAGAAAAAGGGCAGAAAATCGCGCTGGTTGGGGCAAGTGGGGCAGGAAAAAGCACATTGGCAAATCTCCTGCTTCGGTTCATCCACCCAAGCTCAGGCCAAGTTTTGGTGGACGCGCTCCCCCTCAGCCAAATCTCCGCCAATGCATGGCGCGAGCAAATTGCGTGGGTTCCGCAGAAGCCCTTCATCTTCAATGAGAGCATTGCCGAAAATATCCGACTTGGTAATCCTGATGCAGATATGGAATCCGTGCAGGATGCCGCCAAAGCGGCTCATCTGGATGAGTTCATTGGCTCGCTCCCAAACGGATACGAAACGCTCGTGGGGGAGGCTGGATCCCGTTTAAGTGGCGGAGAATCTCAACGATTGGCATTGGCACGTGCCTATCTCAAAAACGCCCCCATTCTCATTTTAGACGAGCCTACCTCCAGCCTTGACCCCATCACCGAAGTCGCCCTCGAAGAAACGACAAAGAAACTGATGGAAGGGCGCACCGTCATCACCATCGCCCACCGCCTAAATACTATCTTCCAAGCCGACAAAATTTTAGTGCTAGAAAAAGGGAATTTAGTAGAGCAAGGCACGCATGAAGAGTTGCTCGCTCAAAACGATGTCTATGCCAAAATGGTTAGCGCACAAAAAACAACTTCCTCCCCTCGTAGTAGCGACTTCAGTCGCTCTCTCAACGAGCAAATGACTAAAGTCCTTACTACAACACAAAAATCTTCAAACATTCAAACTTTCAAACCTTCCAACATCTTCGCCCGCCTCTTGGGATTTTTACGCGGTTCATGGAAAGAAGTCACCCTCGCCACCCTCATCGGATCAGGAACTATTGCCAGCAGCGTCGCCTTAATCGGGACATCCTCATGGCTGATTTCTGCCGCCGCTTTGCACCCCTCGATTGCAGAATTGCAAGTTGCGATAGTCGGCGTGCGCTTTTTTGGCATCAGTCGCGGCGTTTTCCGTTATTTTGAGCGATTGACCTCCCACCAAGTCACATTCTCGTTGCTCGCCCGCCTACGAACATGGTTCTACGAAGCCATCGAGCCACTCGCTCCCGCGCGTCTAATACGCTACCGCAGCGGAGACCTGCTTAGCCGCGTCGTCTCGGATGTGGAAACGCTCGAAAACTTTTATATACGCGTTGTCTCGCCGCCACTCATTGCGCTGATTATTTCACTCGGCGCATCTATCTATCTTGGCATTTTTTATGCTCCACTAGGCTGGATATTATTCGCATTTTTGCTCGCCAGCGGCGTAGTTTTGTCTCTCCTAACACGCCTTCTTAGCCGAAATTCTGGTAAAAACTTGGTTGCCGCGCGCGCCACACTCCACACCCAACTCGTAGACGGGATTCAAGGTCTCGGCGATATTCTCGCTTTTGGGCAATCAGCATCCCGTCACGCTGAAATTGCAGAAATCGGCACTCGCTACGGTTCGGAACAACAACGCGAATCCTGGCTTACCGGCTTCCACAGCGGATTAAGTCTGCTCCTGACAAATCTTGGCATGTGGACAGTTCTCATCTTAGCAATTCCTGCCGTTGACGCGGGAATCATCACGGGCGTAATGCTCGCCGCATTGACAATGATTGCGTTGGTCAGCTTTGAAGCCGTTGCACCGCTTCCCCTCGCTTCGCAGATGCTTGGCGAGACAAATGAAGCCGCGCGACGACTGTTTGAGATTGTAGATGCGGAGGCGGAAATAGCAAACGATGATGTCATTGCGAGCGAAGCGCGGCAATCTCCACAACAGTCAAGGAGACTGCCACGTCAGGCTAAAGCCTTCCTCGCAGAGACAAATTTACCGAGTATTGAATTTTCTAATATTCTTTTTTCTTATCCCGAAAACGACGAGAATGCGCTGAATGATATTTCTTTCAAAGTAAATGCTGGTAAAAAATTGGCAGTTGTTGGTCCTAGCGGGGCGGGTAAATCTACACTGATGAATTTATTGCTCCGTTTTTGGGAATTTCGTGAGGGAGATATTCTGCTTGACGGAAAAACGCTGCACGATTTCCCCGCCGATGAGATTCGCGCCCAAATTGCCGTTATCCCACAGCAAGCCTATTTTTTCAACGCTAGCGTGCGCAATAATTTGAGTTTAGCGCGCCCTGATGCCAGCCAAGATGAAATGGAATCTGCGGCAAAGCAGGCGCAAATTCATAGTTTTATAGAAACTTTGCCCAAAGGTTACGACACATTTATCGGCGAACAGGGCGCGCGTTTGAGCAGCGGGGAACGTCAGCGTTTGGCAATTGCACGGGCAATTCTCAAAGATGCGCCCCTTCTGATTCTTGATGAGCCGACTGCTAATCTTGATCCGGTTACAGAACGACAAGTATTAGATTCTCTTTTTGCGTTGATGCGCGGGAAAACATCGTTGCTAATTACACATCGACTGATTGGACTGGAGAATGCGGATGAAATCATTGTTTTAGATCAGGGGAAAATTGTCCAGCGCGGCGAGCACGCCCAACTCACGGGCGAGGCGGGACTATATCGTCAGATGATGAGTGCCCAAAGTAGAATATTTCCAAATAAAAAAATGGAGTAAGTGGTGTCAATACGTTCAGGTGGTTATTAAACCTTTATGATGTAGAGATGCTATAGTCCAAATATCGTAAACAATGGGCTGGGCAATAACAGTATTATTGCATGGAATGTGCGCCTACGAGTATAGAAGAAGGGGAATATTATATGGTTTACGATATCTGGTCATTAGTAATTTTCATGATTGGTTTGCTTCCTGATAATATGCACCTATCCCGCTCCAAAACCGAACCCCGTAGCGAGTGATGATCTGTGCCTGTCCACTGCGCAAGAGACTGTCGAGAACAAATTCTACGTCAGTGGACGACCAACAACGCTTTAGCGCATTATTCAACTCACCTTCCTGCATGGGATGGCGGGTGATGATCCCGATGATAGCTTCTTCCAACGAACTTGTCCCACTTAAGTCAAATCTCCCGCTGGCGGGATGAACGACCTTCGCAGCTTCTCCCAGAATGGCACGGGCACGCAGCAGACCGTCCTTATCTGTAGGGCGCACTGTGCTTTCTGCAGGCGGACGAGTTGGCAAGAGCAGATGTACTTCATCTGCTTCGACACGCTCTAAAATAGCTACTATTTCCCGTAAGGCAGCTTCGCTGTCATTCCATCCCTCTATCAGCATCACTTCCACCCATAACTTCCCCTGATATTTCTCACTAAATGCGATTAATCCATCTACCAAACGCTCGAATGTCGCCTGCCCATGCGGGCGGTTGAGCTTGCGATACAAGATTGCATTGCCTGAATCCAGCGATGGCAGAATCACATCTGCCGCACTGAGATCTGCACGTACTTCTGGTAGATATAGCAGCGAGCCATTGGTGATGACGGCAACGGGGATATTGGTCAGAGTCTTAATCTCGTCGATTAAATAACCAATTTCGCTGTGCAGGGTTGGTTCACCGGAGCCAACAAAAGTGATCCAATCGATTTCTCCAGATGTGTGGGATGCTAACGTAGATTTAACTTCTGCCAAAATATCTTCGCAGGGGATATAGACCTTACGATCATTCGTCAACGGGCGGGTACGTCCCAATTGGCAGTAAATACAATTCCAATTGCAGGTTTTAAGTGGGATTGTATCTATGCCCAAAGATTGCCCCAATCGCCGTGAAGGTACGGGACCAAAGACATATTTCACTTCTACCTCTAATTCTCGGAAAAACCGAATGGGAAATATCTTTTCAACACAAACTTTTCTGCTGAGTTATCTTGATGAGCCAGCGCATAGCGGTATGCTTCTTCAAATAGTCGGTTTGCATCTTCTTGGTCTAGCAAATCTAAATGACATAATAAATAGCCTTGGCTGAGCAAATAACCCGTTATTAAAGTACGCAAACAGATCGATTCTGGGAGGGTAAAACGACCAGAGCTTAACATAAGACCTCCAGATATCTTAAAGATAGGATTTTCGCTCCAAAGGTTGAAAAAGGCTCAAAAGGGTGCAAATCCAGCTAGAGCGAGCGAAGCAAAAGACCTAAAAGAAAAACGCGTTAGGCACTTCAGCCTAACGCGCTATTTTTATCCGTGCCCGTGTTCAACACTTTCAGCACAAGGAGCGGCTTCAGCTAACTCGCCGCCAAAAAACTTCTCCAGTGCCTGGCGCACCGTTCCCCTTGCGCCTGTGGCAACTTCGATGCCGGCTTGCTCAAAAAACTGAATGGCACGCCCACCCATGCCACCACTGACCATCACCTTGGCACCCTGATCCCGAATAAAATCGGGGACTTGTCCGGGTTCGTGTTTTGCCGCAAAAGGATTAGGGATCGCATTGGTTTCGGTGATCTCTTCTTTTTCCACATCCACCAAAATAAAATAGGGCGCGCGCCCAAAATGTTGTGCCACAGCACTGTTCAGACCATCGCTGTTTTCAGCCGTTATTGCAATTTTCATACTAAATCTCCTGATTGATTAATTCTTCCAAATTTTCTGCTGCCATATAACCTTCAACAGCAATTTCTTGTGATTTTACGCCGGGCACTTCAGCCACGGCTTTCTTAATCTCCATTGCCAAAGAAACAGCAATGGGGCAAACAAAAGATGAGGGGCGAAAGATATAGCGCACCTTGCCAAGAGCATCTGTCCACAGGTGCTCAATCAAACGCATACGCACTACATCCGTGTTTGTTTCCGGGTCGATCACGCTGCGTAAGCGTTCTAACACAGCTTCTTCCAATGTCAGTTCACTCATACTTCGCCTTCTAAAAGGGATTCAAGTACTTCTGCCCAAATAGTGGATATCGCCATGCTGGCAGGTGCTTCAGGATGAAATGCCGTCACTGGTTCGCCCTCGACCATTGCGCTTGTTACCGTTAAATCGAAAGGAATTCTCCCGACAGTTTGGATCCCGTTAACCTCGCAAAAGGACTCTATCTCGTCTGCCCCATCAGGGTACACATCTGCTTTATTGATGCAAACGATTGCCTGCACACCAAAATGTTGCACAGTTTGTAATACGCGGTGCATATCGTGTACGCCAGAAATTGTTGGTTCTGCAACGATCAAGACTAAATCCGCGCCAGACGTAGCTGAAATAACAGGACAACCGATTCCGGGTGGACCATCCACAATAACGAACACACGGTCTTCATCCAGAGCTTGTAAACGAGCACGCTGTTTTACAAGTGTGACCAACTTCCCAGAATTATCCTGCCCCGGATACAGATTGGCATGATAAAGGGGGCTATAACGTCCATTGGATACGTAAAATTTGCCAACCACCTGTTCGTACATGGCAATGCTCTCAGTGGAGCATTGGTAGACACAGGCGGCACAACCATCACAGGCGATAGGATCGACCGCGTACAAGCCATCGGTGTAGTCGATTGCATCAAAACGGCAAACATCCTGACATTCACCGCAAAAAGCGCAGGTGTCCTGATTGATAACGGCTACCTGCCCGCCTTTGAACTCTTGCTCTTCCAACAATTGGGGCTGGAGTACCAACTCCAGATTGGCAGCATCTACATCCGCATCTGCCACGATAAACTTGTCAGCATATTCACCTTCGGATGCAAGGTGAGCGAAAGCTGCTGTCACGCTGGTTTTTCCGGTGCCGCCTTTTCCGCTAAGAACGACTAGTTGTCTCATGCGCTCACCTCGGCAACAATAGTTTTGAGCATGGCTTCAAAATCTGGGCGATATTCGGGCGCAGCTTCAAGTAAAAGCTTGCCGCTGGCGATAGCCTCAGCAATCCTTCGCTCCATCGGGATACGAATCAGGATGGGCAATGCGCTGTCTTCGCAATAGGCTTCAACAGCGCTGTCTCCGATGCCATCTCGATTAATCACCACCCCTGCTGGAATATCCAATTCTTTGACGATCTCAGCGACTTGTTTCAGATCGTGCAAGCCGAAAGGCGTTGGCTCCGTAACGAGTAAAGCAAAATCCGCCCCACGGATGGTTTCCACCACCGGGCAGGATGCGCCAGGAGGGGCATCCCAGATTTCAATTTCCGAAGAACTGTCAGGTATCCATTTCTTCAATTCACGGATAATGGGTACAGCCATTGGCTCACCAACGTTCATCACACCTTGGGCAAAGTCAATCTGCTCAGGAGTAGAGCCACCTTCCAGCACCCCCATCACATTGAGATGCTCGGTGATAGCGTTTTCCGGGCAGACCAATGTGCAACTTCCGCAACCATGACATAGTTCTGGAAAGACCAGCGTCTTTTTTCCAACGACAGCAATGGCATGAAACTGACATACTTCTGCGCATTTGCCACAGTAAGTACAGGTTTCTTCATCTACCTGCGGAATCAGAATCCCGACTTCTTTGCGTGCATCCAAAACCGGTTCAAGGAACAAACCTGCATTGGGAGCTTCGACATCACAATCCAAAAAACGAACGGAGTCTTGCTCAGCAGCGATTAGTGCCAGGCTGGTGGCGACGGTCGTTTTTCCCGTCCCCCCTTTGCCGCTGGCGGTCACAATTTGCATTAGTGACTGCCTCCATGATGCCCTTCATGCGTAGCTGCTTCGGCTTTTGGTAATTGCCCTGCCTTGAACATTTCCAAAACTTCGGCTGCTGTGTGAGCTTTATTGCCGGGGGCAAGATACATTTCAACATTAGCGGCATCCAGCGTATCGAAGGCGTTTGGTCCAAATGCGCCGCTGGCAACGGCTTCTGCGCCATGTTCAGCAACAAATTGTGAGGCTTGTACGCCTGCGCCGCCCGAAGCGGATAGAGCGGGATTATCAAATGCTTCCCATTTGCCGGTTTCTGTATCCACGATACAAAAAGCGGCCGCGCGCCCAAAACGAGCATCAAAGGGAGAGCTAAGTTTCTTACCAGATATTGATATTGCGAGCTTCATAGAGTTTCCTTTATTTCAGGCATAATGCCAAATAATTGCTAGTGCTAAACGAGCTGGGCGACCCGTTTAAAATAATTGAACATATTTTGATTGTAGAGTCGCCCATAGTACGATTTAGTCTTTCTTCATAGCATCCAATCGTTCTGTGATGCTTTGCAGGGCAGCTTGCAGGGATTTGACTTGATCTTCCAGCCAAGAATTATGCTGATCTGATGTGTATCCACCGTCGCGACCCATTCCGCGTCCACCACGACCACGTCCTCGACCGCCAAAACGACCGGTGCCCCCTTGTCCTGTGCAGTTTCCTGCGCCACGTCCTGTACGGCTACCTTTACCGGCAGGACCCATTCCATTTTTATAAGGCATGATTTCACCTCCTTTTAGATATCTACTTTCAGTAAATCACGATTCTTCTAAAATAGCGTCATTGCGAACGAAGTGAAGCAATCCCCTTCTCCGCGTGGAGATTGCTTCGGCGGAAAAACTGCCTCGCAATGACGAAACCTGTGATTTACTGACTTTAGCTAATTATTTGTCAGTTTTTGATTTAACAGCATCGTATGCTGCTTCGAGGGTCTCGATTTCCTTTCGTCGTTGACGTAGATTATCGATCCACCTTGCTAGAGCTTCTTCGCCCTGTGGGGTGATTGTGTAAACTCGCCGCTTTGGACCAAGGCTGCTTTCATTCCAACTATCACTAACAAGGTCATCTGCTTCCAGATTGCGTAAGGCTCGGTAGATAATACTGATGTCCATTTCTTCAGTTTCAAAACCGAATTCTTGCAAGCCATTCATCAAGCTATAGCCATAGCCTGACTCACGATGCAGCAAAACCAGCAAACAAGATTGCAGAAAGAACTTTTTTCGTTGACCGCCTCCACGTCTGCGACCCATTCTCTGTCCACGGGGCATAAAGAGCTCCTATAAATATCTCCAGATACAGTATATGTTGCTATAGACAAAGTGTCAATAGTGTAAATTATAAATTACGACAAGGAGCTTTCGATAGCAAAAGAAAGGTTGGTAGTGTAAGGGGCGCGGATTAAATAAAACACATATTTCTAGCGGAGATTGAGTAACTCTGGCACAGTTTTATCGCGCCGGAGTGTATCGAAATCGTAGCGGTTTTATGGGAAGAAATCTGTTTTCAATAATCCTCTTTGGTTTCGATACAGCTGACGATGATACTGTCAGCCTACTCAACCGACGCTGTAATTTCGTAAGTTATTAATCCCCATTCTTAAACAAGATAGCTTTGGTTTGAATGTGAACGACATGACGTTTTTATTCTCTTATCCATATAAAGGTTATTGTGCATAAAACGCACCATGTCGCACACCTTAAACGGTTCAAGTCGCACAGCTT
>JABGQT010000069.1 GCA_018648685.1 Anaerolineae bacterium | reverse complement strand
AACTGTACTACAGGAAACCCTATTCATTCACGCTTTTTTTGGCGAAGGTATTGAATGGGAGGTAGCCCATTATTACCATGCGTATTATTATGCATCTGCTCAAGTTCATAAACACAATTTTTAGCTAACTCAATCGTATCCATTGTAGATGCAGAGCCATTTGCTATGTCAATCGCTTCAATCAGTCCAGTTACATCTCCGCAGTCTACATGAAGGGTAAGTGGATAGTTACAAGATACCAACCCAAGAAACAAACCCAATAACATCAGGAATTTTATAGTTCTCATAGTGAAAGATTCTCCTTGAATGGCCAAAGCTTTACGTTTTTTCTCATGCGCTACGAATGGAAGAATTCCCCCAGATGATATTCTCAAACAGTATAGCATATCTATATATGGTCTTTGCAATTTTTCCTACCTAGAAGATACTCCCTGAGTTTTTACTCAAAATAGATATGCATTTGGCTTTGCTAAAGTACAATTACTATGAAAGCATTAAATATCACATAAGGCGTTTCTATTCATGGCACTGATCAGTCTTCAAAATATCACCTTGGGTTTTGGTGGTCCACCACTTCTCGACAATATCAACCTGCAAATCGAATCCGGTCAATCTGTCGGTTTGCTGGGATTGAACGGTATGGGGAAAACCACTTTGCTCAAACTCATCCACGGCGACCTGCTTCCCGAAAATGGAGAGATCGCTCGTCAGGCAGATTTGCGCGTCGCCTATCTGCCGCAGGGCATTCCGCCTGACCTGAAAGGGAGCATCCGCGAAATAGTCGCCTCGGGACTGGAAAATAAATCAAATCCCCAAAGCGAAAACGAGTCTTATTGGCAAAGCCAACTTCAAGTGGATAAAGTCATCTCGCGGATGAAACTCAAACCGGATGCCCAATTCAATCTGCTTTCTGCCGGATTGAAACGCCGCGTCTTACTTGCCCGTGGCTTGGTGCGTGACCCCAATCTTCTTCTCCTGGATGAGCCTACTAATCACCTCGACATTGATTCAATCGATTGGATGGAAACTTTTCTCAAACGTCGAGGAGGGACTCTGCTCTTTGTTACCCATGATCGAGCTTTTTTGCAAAATATGAGTAACCGCATCCTTGAACTTGATCGCGGTCAAATCTTTGACTGGGAGTGTGACTACCCCACCTTCATCAAGCGCAAAGAAGCTTTGCTCGCTTCCCAAGAGAAAGAGAATCACCTTTTTGACAAAAAGCTAGCCCAAGAAGAAGTCTGGGTTCGGCGTGGTATCCAAGCTCGTCAGACGCGCAACGAAGGACGTGTTCGTGCGCTGATCCGTCTCCGTAAACAGCGCTCCCAACGCCGTGAGCAACCGGGAAAAGCGCGTATTCAAGTCGATGCCGAAAAACGCTCCGGCAGAATGGTTCTCGAAACCAAAAAGCTGACTTACGCCTTTGAAAATCAACCGATTGTGAGCAACTTGAACCTAATACTCCAGCGCGGCGACCGCCTCGGGATTATCGGTCCAAACGGCTCGGGCAAAACCACGCTCTTGCGCCTGCTACTTGGCGAACTGACGCCACAAAGCGGAAGCTTACGACACGGCACAAATCTGGAAATCGCCTATTTTGACCAAATACGCTCCCAACTCGATGAAAGCAAATCCATTTTGGATAATGTCAGTCAAGGTCTCGATGTGCTCACGATCAACGGGCGCGAGCGGAATGTGGTCGGCTATTTGCAAGGATTCTTATTCGACCGAGAACGAATCCATGCCCCGATCAGTGCCCTCTCTGGTGGTGAACGAAATCGCTTGCTACTGGCTCGTCTATTCGCTCGTCCAGCTAATCTGTTAGTACTTGATGAGCCTACCAACGACCTCGATATTGAAACGCTCGAAATTCTCGAAAATATGCTACTGGAATATCCCGGAACGCTGATTTTGGTTAGCCACGACCGAAGCTTTCTCAATAATCTGGTTACGAGCACTTTGGTTTTGATTAAGGACGGGCAGGGTCGAGAATTTGTTGGCGGCTACGACGATTGGCAAAATCAAAAAGATGCCAATAAAAGTATCCAAAAATCGGAAAAGAAGGCTCAAAAAGCATCATCTTCTGCGCCCGAAAAAAAGAGAAAACCCAAGAGGTTAACCTACAAAGAAGAGCGCGAGCTAGAGACTCTCCCTGCTAAAATCGAAATGTTTGAAACTGAGCAAGCCCAACTTAATGATTCTCTGGCTAACCCTGCTTTTTATCGAGAGAATAATGTCGAAGTCTCTCAAGCAGTTAAAAGACTGCGCGAGATCGAAGAAGAACTTCAACAAGCCTACCTTCGCTGGGAAGAATTGGATATTTAAGTCTAAAATCGTATTCCCCTCATTCTTGTTTTTCAAAATGGGGGGGGCTCGAAGGGCAGGGGATAAGATAGTGATATTCAAGTGATACGTTACATCAGCTAATGAAACACCCAAACTACCGAAGTCTCAAAGACTTCGGTAGTTTTTTCTTTGCAACTTTTCCTTACTTTGCTTGTAAGGGTATATAGAGAACATAAAAAAAAGTGCTTGTCTCGCAAGGGCGACCCGTTGTGATACTTAGCCAAAGAACTTCTTTTCATCTCTTATTTTGGTTATGTTGTGATTTTTATTTTTAGCAAAACGGGCCGCCCCTACAGAAACCGTCAATAGAAAAAAACAGGAGAAACTATGGCAGACGTACAAATGATTTTCGGCATTTTATTACTTTTAGGCATCGCCTTCCCCGGGATGTTGACCGCGTGGTGGTTGCTTTTCCCCGCAACGGTGGAACGCGCCCAAACGCGCCTCGACGAATCCCCGTGGAAATCTTTCTGGGTTGGCTTGGTTGTGCTGATTATTCTCGCAATCCCCACAATGGTATTGCTCTCGGCTGGGGGCGGTGTGGGACAATTTCTTGGCTGGGCCTTGGTCGCCGCGATATTGACCGTTAATGGGATCGGCGCAGCCGGCATTGCCGCGAAAATGGGCCTGCTTCTGGCAAAACGCTCAGATGGACTCTCTCCCGCATCTGCTTTTGTGCGTGGTGCAGTTGCGCTAGAGTTGGCAGCTGTTTTCCCGCTTGTGGGCTGGTTTATTGTTATTCCGCTGGCAATTATCGCTTCGCTTGGCGCAACCGCTTTTGCGTTATTTAGCAAGAAAAAGACAGTTGAAGCAGAACCTGCCATCCTGTAAAAATCGCAATTAAGCGACCTTAAATTAGGCGAGAGCGGCGATTGAGTAGAGTGACAGTCCTACCGTCACCCGTATCGAAATCATAGCGGTATTCAACATTCAACACGGTAATTTGTTTCGCTATGGTTTCGATACATTGTGGCACGGAAATGTTGTGCCTTCGTTACTCAACCGCCGCTACAATTCCCGATTCCCAACTCCCAAATTCCTATGAACCTATCCCGACGTGATTTCCTGAAATTAGCCAGCATCGTCGCTGGCGGCACAGCCCTCTCCTCCTGCGCACCTGTCTATGAAAACCTTGCAAGACTTGGCAACGATTCCCCTCTCCCGCAGGGGGAAGGGCTAGGGATGAGGGCAGAGTCTTTTGCCCTCGTCAACCGTTTCAGCTTTGGCGCGAGGCACGAAGATTTAACGAGAGTTGCCGAGGTTGGCATCCGCGCTTGGGTACGGGAGCAAATTGAATACACGTCCGTCCCCGATGATGGCTGCGACCTCCGTTTACGCCAGTTTAAGACCCTCGATCTATCCGCGAACGACCTTTTTGATCTCAGCGATAAAATTTTCGACAACCAAGATAAATTCACCGTCCCCGATGAATTGCGGCAGGCAACCCTCATCCGTCAAACTTACTCGCGTCGCCAACTTTACGAGCGCATGGTCGAATTTTGGAGCGATCATTTTAACATCAGCACCGAAAAGGGCGATTGTTTTTATCTCAAAACTGTCGACGACCGCGAAGTTATTCGCCCCCACGCGCTCGGCTTTTTCAGTGACTTGCTTTGGGCATCCGCGCACTCGCCCGCCATGCTTTTTTATCTCGACAATCAATCCAATCTCAAGGATGCGCCCAACGAAAATTACGCCCGCGAAGTGATGGAATTGCATACGCTCGGCGTGGATGGCGGCTACACTCAGCAGGACGTAATGGAGTTGGCGCGCTGCTTGACAGGTTGGGGCATGAAAGAGCATTTTTGGCGCGGCGATTTTAAGTTTTTTGCAGATTTACATGATGCCGCCCCGAAAAAAGTCTTGGGGGTGAATATCCCCGCAGGCGGATTGGATGAAGCCGAGCGCGTCATCCTTAATTTAGGCTTGCACCCGTCTACAGCGCATTTTCTCGGCTTCAAAATTTCTCGCCGTTTCATTGCCGATGAGCCGCCAGCCGCATTAGTCAGCCGCGTGGCTGAGACGTTTAGCGCCACCAATGGCGATCTCCGTGCTGTGATGGAAACCCTACTCACAGAAGGCATTCCCCACATCCAGCCAAAATTCAAACGTCCCGCAGATTTTATTATTTCGGCACTGCGCCTGCTCGATGCCTGTACCGATGGCGGAAAGCCTCTCCAAAAATATCTTGCCCGTATGGGGCAACCCTATTTCACTTGGCCTACACCAGATGGCTACCCCGACACATCCGCCCCGTGGATGAGCAATCTCATGCCCCGTTGGCAATTTGCCGCCGCCCTTGCCCAAAACGAGATCAAGGGCACAAAAATAGATGTTGAAAATTTGCTTGAGTTGAGCGGCGTTAGCGATATTGAAGGATTTATCCCCTGGGCGAGTAGCTTGCTTTTGGGCGCCCCCTTATCTGATGAAGATTCTGCAAAAATGGCCTCCGCGCTCCGCTCTGCTGGCGCAGGCGATGAGATTTCTACCGCTCGCGTGATCATCGCCGGAATATTGGCTTCGCCCGCTTTTCAGTGGAAATAAATACTGTCACTGCAAGCCGCTTTTGCGAAGCAGTCTCCACAACTGTTTAGGAGATTGCTTCGGCGGTAAAGCTGCCTGGCAATGACATAAAACAGAAATAACCAAGTTCTCCCCTCACCCTAGCCCTCTCCCCTTTGGGGAGAGGGGACAAGTCCCTTCTCTCTTGAGGGAGAAGGTTAGGATGAGGGTGAAAAGCGAGAAATAAACTATAAAACTATGAAAACTCAACATATTTCCCTCACCTCCCGAAAACCTTTGCTCTCCTTTGCCCCCGCGCAAAGCGCACCTCGTGGCGATGTGCTCGTCGTCGTCTTTTTGCGCGGCGCAGCGGATGTTTTAAATATGGTCGTTCCGCACGGCGAAGATGAGTATTACAATCTGCGTCCATCGCTGGGTATTCCGCGCCCTGACGATAATAAAGCCAAAGTCGAAGAACGTACTGTTGATCTAAATGGCTTCTTCGGTTTGCACCCCATTCTTTCACCGTTATTTCCAATTTGGCAGGAGGGGCATCTTGGTATTGTCCACGCTTGCGGTGCACATGATGATTCTCACTCCCATTTCAAGGCGCAGGAATTGATGGAGCGCGGCGTGGCAAATGAGCATGGTCCCGCCTCAGGCTGGATCGGACGGCATTTGGCGACATTAAATAGGGGCAATCCTTCGCCAATGCGTGCTATCGCGCTGGGAGAATTGCCACAGCGTAGCTTATACGGCTCAACGCCCGTATCTTCTTTGCGCTCGATTGAAGATTTCAAATTACGCGGCAACGAGACCGCCGTTCTGCAAATGCAAGCCGCACTCGGTTCGCTTTACAGTGGAGATGATCCGCTCAGCGGATTAGGTCGAGAAACTTTGGGCATTTTAGACACCTTAGAGAAAATCCAGCCCACGATTCCCAATTCCCAAAACCCTAATTACCCCGATTCCAATTTTGGGCGCGGATTGCGAGAAATCTCTTCTATTATCAAAGCTGAAGTCGGTCTCGAAGTCGCCGCGATTGATCTTGACGGCTGGGATACGCATTTCGCGCAGGGTGTGCAAACGGGCTTGATGCCGCGCCTGATGACCGATCTGGCTGAAGGGTTAGCAGCTTTTCATGCCGAGATGCTCGATCACGCCGACCGACTGACTGTCGTGGTGATGACCGAGTTTGGCAGACGCGCCTATGAGAACGCGAGCCTTGGCACCGACCACGGTCATGGCGGGATGATGATGTTGGTCAGTGGCAAGTTAAAATCCGAGGGTGTATTCGGGCAGTGGCCTGGGCTGAAATCTGATCAGCTTTTTGGTCCTGGAGATTTGGCTGTCACAACTGATTATCGCGACATCCTAGCGGAGATTTGCGCGAAACGGTTGAATAATCCATCTTTGGAACAAATTTTCCCGAACTATGTAGTGAAGATGCCAGATCTCTTTATGTAAGCGATCTGCTGGAAAACTGAGTAGGGGGGTAAAAAAAATCAGGTATAATTTTCCCATCTTAAACCCAATATAGCTTGCGTTACTCTCCCCTTTTGTTCGATGCAGGAGGGGAGTTTCTAATGCTCGAAAGGATAAACGATGGGACACGTTTCGCATAAACTCAACAACGCTTTCGAGGGAGCATTGGCAGGTGGTGGAGATCCCGCAACCTCGCCACTGTATGTTTTTGGACCTTTTTTGAGATTGATCGTTGTTGGGGGGGTAGCATCGGTTACTTTTGGTGCCTCTGTTTGGTTGGTTATTCTCACTGTCGCTGTTGTTTCTGCCATGTACAGACTCGTTATGCAATGGGTGACAGATGGAAGTGGCGGCAGTGGTCTAAGTGAAGAGGAGTTTGGTCCTTGGGCTGCAAAAATCAATGCAGCGATCACTTTTGTAGAATACACACTTACTTTTTTGGTCAGCATGGCTGCAATGGTCACTTTTATCGCTGACCGTGTTCCTGTGCTCAATGAAATTTTGATCTTTAATATCCAATATCGCACATTGGTTGCTATCGCGCTTAGTGTGCTAACTGGCTGGCTTGTGAATCGTGGCCCTAAAATGGCGGCACGCACTTTTGGGCCAGCCACAGCTGGTGTTTTGGCTTTGCTCTGGGCAATGATCATTGCCACGATTATCAAGTATGGCTTGCACCTTCCTGATTTCAATCTGCAAGCATTTTCCCCTGAATATATACACTATACGCTTGGCGGCTATGTACGTATCTTGGCGGTGATGACAGGCATTGAAGTCTTTGCTAATATGGTCGCTGCCTATGATGGTACCGAGGCTGAAAAAGGTAAAAAAGCCTTCAATTCATTGCTGATCATTATGGGGACAACGGGTGCAACTATGCTTGTTGTTGGGCCTGTTATCAAAGACTTATCTAATCCTTTATTAGAAGAAGTCTCGGTTTTTACCCAAACAATGGATCAACTTCTCCCCGCGCCTTTGCCTTATCTGGGTACGCTGGTTGGGATAGCAGTGCTTATGTCGGCTTCGGCAGCAGCAGCACAGGGTTTGCAAAACCTTTCGCTCGGTCTTTCAGAGCGACGATATATTCCGCCTATTCTTGGAAAACGCAATGAGTATCAAGTTGCCGATAAACCCGTCTGGATTCAGGTTGTATTAGTGGCTCTGGTCTTTTTACTTTTTGGCACGAACGAAGAAACCTATCTCGCCATTTACGCAGCTGGTGTTTTCGTCCTTCTCAGTATGACAGGCTGGGCAGTTGCAAAGCGTTTGTTACGTCAAGTTCGGGAAAACTTTAACATTAACACAGCGCTTCTTATTGTCGGCACAATTATTGCTGCCGTCATGACCACTGGAGCAACGGGGATTATTTTTGTGGAACGTTTCTTTGAAGGCGCGTGGACCTATCTGATTTTTATCCCGATGTTATATGTTATGTTCGGATACACACGTAAGCAGCTAGGCGAACCCTCTGCTGCACTGGATTACCTCGGGCGGCTCGATGCTTCAAATTTGGCTGGCTTCGGTTTTGGACAGTTAAAGCCGGCCTCTGGCGTAGCTGCCGCTAAACCTGGCTCCCCCGATGAACTTCGCTGGGAACCCGCTCCCATTGCAGAGAGCAAATGGCGACATCAATCATTTAATCTTGACAAGGTAGCTGTTCTGCTCGACGGTTCAGATTATGCAGCTCAAGCCCTTCCATGGGTAAAGTTATATTGTCAGAGAACGGGGGCGCAGCTAACATTACTCTCTTCCATTAAGACGAAACTCGCTGAAGGTAGCGACGAATTTGAGAAAAAATTTGCTGAACGTCAAAGCTATCTTGATAAAGTGCAAAAAGAACTTCAAGATGATGGTGTCAATGTGGACGTCGCTATTCGTTCAGGTTTTATCGCTGATGCCACACAGATGCTTGTTCACGAAAAACATATTGACATTGTTGTCACCAGCACTCGCGGAAAATCCGGCGAGCTAAATTGGACAAGCAGCGGTGTCTCACAGAAATTGATTCAGAAAATCAACCAGCCTATCTTTTTGGTACAAGCCAGCGCAGACGGCTCTATTGCTCCAGCAAAATTGGAGCGAATTTTGGTTCCGCTTGATGGCTCGATCTTCTCCGAGCGTGTTCTTCCCTACGCTCGTTCTTTGGCGCAAGTCTTTGGCTCAGAATTAATTTTACTTTCTGTTCCAGCTGTGCCTGAACCGGAAGATTATAGCGCCCCCTCCACGCTCATCGAAGATATTCGCAAGAAAGCTGAAGCGGAAATGGAAAACTTCCTTGATGCGGTAGCACGCTCCCTGCGTGAGAGCGACATCAAAGTCCGCACAATGGTTACGGGAACATTGCCCGCTCGTACCATTGTCAATGTTGGCAAAGAAGAAGATGTCGATATGATCATGAGTACATCACGTGGTCGTGGCGGCTTGGAACTATTTATGGTGGGCAGCAAAGCGCAACGTATTGTTGAACAGTCTGAGAAGAACGTCTTTATGATCCCCATTCGAGATAGACCTAGATAAGAAACAAGAAATTTGATAACTTAAAGAAAAAGCCACCGAGAGGTGGCTTTTTCTTTGGGTCCATCACATCATTATGATTTTATACTGAGAATTGGATTGTGTCGCCTTGTGGGGTTGTGTATTCAATGATCGTGCTGTAATTTCCCAGATCTATTTTCAATGTACATTTTTTCTCATTTTTTTTCCATTGCAGATAGATGGCAGCGGCATCGGATTCGAGAACAGCAAATTCCCCGTCAAAGGCAGTATACTCGTTCCTGAACTCAATCAGCCTAAGAAGCCGCTGCACGACCTCGCGCTCGACATCCCGCTTGATCTCGTTTAATGAATAGTTATGTCTGTTGATATCTCTGCCTTCGCCCCCATGATCGAGAATCGCCAGATCGTTCTCCCCAGCCAGCAAGCCGACATAATAAACCTGCGGCACGCCCGGTGCAAAGAATTGGATGGCACGCGCGGCGATATAAGCATCATCATCTTTGTCGAGCATAGAGTAGTAGGTGCCACGGATCTGATGAACGTCGAAACCATCCGGGTCATGGTATTCGGGGGCATAGATCAAGCTGAGATTTGAACCACGTTCGAGACAGGTATCCACTAATTTTCTCGCGCGCGCACCGTCGTACAAATCATCCAGATCGGGCTTGATCGGTACACCGTCGTGACAATCCAGCATGGTGAATTGTTTGTGCGGTCGCTCTTTGAGATAGTTGAGCAGGTCGGTGCTATCCCGATATAGGAGGGTTTCGAGAATGCGATAGGGGAGGATAAAGTCGTAAATCCAGTGCCCCTTTTTGGCGAGTTTATTCTGGATGCTGTAATGGGCGTGGACTTCGGGGAGAAGCTCGATGCCGAGGGAGTGGGCGAGTTCTGTGACCCAATCGAGAAATTCGTAGATTTCCGGCTCGACGAAGAAGAAGCTACTGCCGGGCTTTTTGGTGATATAGCCGACCGCATCCAACCGCACGATCTTGACACCATTTTTGGCAAAATTCTCGAAGAAATCGGTCAGAAGTTGGCGAGTGGCTGGCGAGTTGACATCAAGGTCAATTTGCTCGGAGGGGGTCACTTTGCCAAAGGTCGTCCAAACCCGTTCTGTTTCGCCACTTATTCCGATGCTGAAATCGGAATATGGCTCAGTGCGGCGCAGGAAAATCTTTTTGAAGTCATCGGCGGGAATCTCGCCATCTGCCCAGATTTTATCTACCGTTAAAAACAGGTCGGCGTATTGCGATTTACGCCCATGCTTCAGAAAATCTTTGAAGAATTCTGACTTGGCTGAGATATGATTGACCATCAGGTCGAGCAAAATATCGTGCTTTTCGCCGAACTTTTGGACATCTTCCCAGCCGCCAAAAGATGGCTCGATCTCAAGATAAGTGAGCGGGGCAAAGCCACGATCTCCCGATGATGGAAAGGGAGGCAAAATGTGGATTCCACCCTGAAAAGTGTCAGGGAAATGGGTTGATATAACCTCGTGCAGCGTTTTCAGGTCGCCGCCGAGGGAGTCAGGGTAGGTGATGAGTTGTACTTTGTTTTTGACTGGCATGGGTCGTTCCTCGAACGGGTTTTATTATTAGAAGGGCAAAAGCCCCGACATAGTGATCTCTGAATGCGTGATGCGTATTTCGTATTGCGTAATGGGGCACGAAATATGCACTACGAAATACGAAATACTTTGTATTCCTTCGTAATCACAAAATCAGCCAAATAGCGATGCCCGGCGATAATCTTATGCTCTGTTTTCAACACATTCTCGATAAAAGGGTCGCCAACTTCGCTGCCCCTATTTCGTTTTTTGCGATGCTCCAGTGTATCCAGCCGATTGCGGGCGATGAAGACTTTCGTGTCTACATTTTTCAGCAACGATGTATACGTTCCCTCAGCAACGATAACCTTTACACCATCCAGACTCACATTCTCTTCTTCGATAGCGTTGGCGTTATAGTCAATTAGCGGTTTCACAATTTCACTTTTTCCGGCAATCACATCTTTCAGATTGCCTTCGAGCAAATCAAAACGGACTTCCACATGTGGTCCCAGCCACTCGGGGTCTTCACGGCGTTTGGCATCGTTCGACTTGGGGGGCAGCACAAAATAATCATCCTGACCGAGCAGTACGGCTTTGATGCCTGCCTTCTCCAACTCGTCGGCAATCGCTTTGCCCGTTTCCGATTTTCCGCTGCCTGATTCACCCGCAACGGTGATGATATATCTCGTCGCCTTTGCCCGAATCTTTTCTAAAATTTCAGGCACGATCTCCTGCGCCACTTTGATGTGATGTTCTTCTAAAATTATGATGTCGCCCTTCATAAAACAATCTCTCCTCGTTGCCCTGTCACTGCGAGCGTCTTTTTGCGAAGCAGTGCTCCCTCTCTGTCAAGGAGATTGCTTCGGCGGTAAAACTGCCTCGCAAAGACATGTCTTCGTTATAATGCGCGCTCAGCCAAAAGAAACGCACCCAAAATGCCTGCTTTTCCTTCCAGAGCCACAGGGACAATATATTCATCCATCTTTGGCAATTTCATATAGCCATTTAATTCTTCTAATATTTTTTGACGGATAAGCGGGAAAAGATGCGCTTGCTGCATAACCCCTCCGCCCAAAATAATTCTCTCTGGGGATAAGGTGCAGATGAAGCTCCGCAACGCCCGTGCGATATAACTTGCTTCCACCTCCCAAGCAGGATGCCCAACTGGAATATCTTCCGCTTTTTCTCCCCAACGTTTTTCAATTGCCGGACCCGAAGCCAATCCCTCGAAACAATCATCGTGGAAGGGGCAAACGCTCACAGCAGAATCGTCTTTTGGCAAGGGGATATGCCCCATTTCGGGATGCAGCAGCCCGTGCACCAACTCACCGTTCACCATCACTCCGCCGCCGATGCCTGTACCAATGGTCAGGTAGATGAAGTTGCTCAAGCCCTTTGCCGCGCCCCAGTGCCATTCGCCGAGGGCTGCGCCGTTGACATCTGTGTCAAAGCCGATTGGTACGTTAAAGGCATCGCGGAAGGGTGAAACGAGATCGGCATCAGACCAACCTTTTTTTGGGGTACGCAAGATGTGTCCGTATTTAACGGAATCAAGCCGAGGGTCTAGCGGTCCGAAACTGGCAATGCCGAGGGCAGAGAAATTGCTAAGGATTGCACGCTGCTCCTCGAAGAAATCCACGCAGCGGGATAGGGTATCCGCTGGCGTTGTAGTCGGGATACGAGTTTTTGCCAAAATTTCGCCATCCAGATTTCCTACCCCACAGACAAATTTTGTGCCGCCCGCTTCGATACCGCCGAAAAGTTTAGTCATTTTTTACCACGTCAAAATCGGGTGTGACGATCAAATTGGCTTTGGGACGCAGGGATTGCACAACCTGATGCTCCTGCTCAAGGACTTGGAGCCGCCACTCGTCCATATTTTCTTTCCCGCGTGAGAGTTGGGCTTTCTTTGTTTCGTGATAGGTCAAATCAATGAAGGCGCGACAATCGGCTTCGGCTTGGAGGGCGTAAAGCCCCTCGATGACCATATAGCGCAGCCCCTTGAAGCTGGTTTTGAGCAGATCTTCCTGATCGGTGAGCAGGTCAATGCAGGGCATTATGACATCGTTGGCATCAGCGCGGAATTCGGCGAGATTGCGATTGATGGTCTCCCAATCGTATTCGGTATAGCCGATGCTCTCTGCGCCGTGTTCCTTGCGCCAGGGATTACGCTCTTGCGGGGAGGTTTTGTAGTAATTGTCGATATGCATAATTTTTGCGGGCGTGCCTTGCGTTTTGAACAGATGCGCCACTTCGTGACCGAGTTCCGATTTCCCTGAACCCGATTCCCCGCCAACGGCGATGACGATCTTGTTGTTACCCATTTTTTTTGCGTGTTCTACGATGGCTTTGGCAGCCTTTTTGTGTTTTTCTGTGATGAGTAGTACATCTCCGAGCATATGATTTCCTTTTAGGTTTGTTGTGGTGCTACGTGTATGCTTTGTTTAGCAGTGCCTTCGATCTAGTAACCTGGCGAGTCTTCGATACCGAGTAATTCTATCGAAAGGTTTATATCGTTTTCTTCTTCTTGATGTGTATTTACATGCGGCATATGAAACCATGGGACAACTCCCCTGCCATAGCCAAGATCAATATCGGAATTCTTAGATAAGATTAACCGATTGCCTTCCGATATCGCCATGATTGGGCCATCCGGCCACATCGGATCAACTGGTATCCATCCATAGTTAGGTAGATAAAATTCTGCCCAAATGTGCGTACCGAAATTGTTTATTTGCCAATTGTATTCACCCGGGCGCAAGCTATGAATACCCGCGATAGTTCTTGCCGGTATTCCCGCGGCTCTGCTCAAAGCAACAAAAATATGAGCCGAAGCACCACACCCAGATGTTTGCTTGGAGCGATTTACCATAAGTGCATCTTGATATGCTCCACCTACAGTTAAATTTTCGTTAAGATAGGCTATTATTAACTCAATAATTCTGTATGGATTTTTTTCTTCTCCAATAATGTTTCGGGATGTTTCCTGTATCTCTGGATGATTGGCTTGGATCAAGGTGGATGATCCTAAATAATCTATCATAACAGGGTCATTAGGGCTATTGTATGTCCTCAAAGCTTTCGGACAGTTTCTAATGGAGACTTTTAGCCTCGT
>JABGQT010000142.1 GCA_018648685.1 Anaerolineae bacterium | reverse complement strand
TCACCGCTTGTGGCGGTGGTGGCTCTAGCACCGAAGGTCCTGATATTGCAAAAGGTGAACAACTCTATAACCAAGCAACTTTAGGTTCAAACTCTGCTGAAGGTTGCGTTGCATGCCACAACATGGACGCTTCTGAAGGCGATGAATCCGATGCTCCCTTCACCGCTGGCACTGCTACTCGCGCCGAAAACGCCGTTCCTGGTCTTTCAGCAGAAGAGTATATCCTCGAGTCCATTGTGAATCCCGATGCTTACGTAGTCGAAGGCTTCAACGCTGGTGATATGTACCAGACTTGGGAAGCTGAACTCAGCGAGCAAGAAATTGCAGACATCGTTGCCTATCTGCTGACCGTCAAATAGTTTGATTAATCCCACCGCCCAAGAGAGGTAATCACCTCTCTTGGGCGATTTTATTTTATCCACTACTTTTCAGGAAAATCCTATGAGCAATGACCGATATCAAGTAAAAGTTCCAACTGTGGACGATTGGCGCGATATGGTCGCATGTCAGGCTGCATGCCCGGTAAATACCGATGCACGCGGGTATATTATGGCTTTGGCAGCAGGCAACTATGAGGAAGGCTATCAAATCTCCCGCGAGCCCAATCCGCTCTCATCGATGTGCGGACAGGTTTGTGGTGCTCCCTGTGAAACTGCATGCCGGCGTGGATCTATCAATGAAGATGACCCTATTGCCATTCGACCACTCAAAAAGGTTCTTACTGAAGCATACGGGCCGGAGGCAGTCAACAAGCCAAAGGACGCGCGTGATTTCCAGGATGTTGAAAGAGATGATTCCAATTCCCGTTGGAGCCGAACCAATCTGATCAATCTGGCCAAAAAACCAGATCGCAAAGGTGGCAAAGCCGCCATCATTGGTGCTGGCCCTGCAGGTATGAGCGCAGCACATGACCTTGCTCTGCTCGGTTACGAAGTAAACGTTTACGAAGCTCTCCCCTACTCCGGTGGTATGGTGCGCTACGGTGTCCCCTCCTTCCGTGTCGACTGGGGAAAAATGGATGAAGAAGCTAAAGAGATCGAAGATCTCGGCGTCAATTTCCATTACAACACCCGCATCGGCAAAGATATTATGCTCAACGATCTTCGTAAAGATCATGATGCTGTTTTCATCGGCGTTGGCTTGATGGATGGACGCGACCTGCCAAAAATTGAAGGACGCGAGAATATCGGAATCATCCTTGCAGTCGACTTGCTACTAGACTACAACCTGGGTAAAGAAATTGACTACATCGGCGATAACGTCATCGTTGTTGGCGGCGGTGATGTAGCAATGGATGCAGCTCGTACATCACTCCGTGTCGGCAACCGCGACAAGACCTTGGCAGAAGCAACCGCTAATGGTGCAACACTGGGCGCGCGCAAAGTTCGCCTGATGGCACTTGAAAGCTGGGACGAACTCCCTGCTTCACCACTTGAGCTTGGCGAAGCCCTCGAAGAAGAGATTGAAATGACCCCCAGCTTGGGTCCGAACCGTATCATTGGCGAAGATGGCAAAGTTACAGGCTTTGAAACCAAAGACTGCTCATCCGTTTTTAATAAAGAAGGTCGCTTTAGCCCTACCTTCGTTGAAGGCAGCGAAAAGACCTGGGAATGTGACACCATCATCTTCGCTATTGGTCAGCAAGCCGACCTTGATCTCGTTGAAGGCGCAGATGATATTGAAGTTCACCCTTGGGGCATCTTCAATACTGACCGAGAAACTGGCCAGACCACTGCTCCTGATGTCTTTGCCGGCGGTGATGTTGCCTTTGGCGCCAGCCTGATCATCAACGCCGTACGCGATGGTCATAATGCAGCACTCTCCATTGATGAATATCTCCAAGACAAAAAGCATGAAACCACGGTTACATCCAATTGGACGAATTTGGAAGATCACATCATGCCCGAAAATTGGACAAAATATCAACGTGAGAATGCCCCCACCGTACATCCCGGGGAGCGTGATGGCAATAATCAAATTGAGATCGTTTATCCTAACGAACAAGCATATACTCAAAGCATTCGCTGTCTCGAATGCAGTGTCAACACGATCTTCAAGGGAGACTTATGCATCCTTTGTAACGGTTGTGTTGATGTTTGCCCCTGGGATTGTTTGAAGATCGTCAGTCTTGACCAAATTGCAGGTGATGAAACTCTCCACACTGTGATCGAGGCGCATACGGGCGTTCCTTTGAACGAAATTGATAAGGATCACGAGATCAACGAAAGTATGGCTGTGATGCTCAAAGATGATGAGGCATGTACACGTTGTGCACTTTGTGCAGATCGCTGCCCCACCGATGCGATCACAATGGAATCCTTCCGATTTGACGAGACTTTGGGCTATAAAGAATAGCTCACAGGAGACCCTATGAAAAACTTAGTACAAAATATAATGGAAAAGGTTGTCAATAGCCGTCCGTGGAAAGCTATTTTCCGTCATGGTTGGCCCGACAATCCTTTGGATCGCTCATTGATCATGACATCCAATCTCTTTTTGCACCTGCATCCTGTCAGGGTGAATAGAAAAAGCATAAAAGCCTCCTACTCAATGGGCTTGGGTATTATCACCACGGTGATGTTCACCATCCTGTCCATCACGGGTATCTTCCTGATGTTCTTCTACGTACCATCCACTGAGCTAGCCTACTTTGACATCATCAAATTACAAACAAAAGTTCCCTTCGGGCAATTATTACGTAATATGCACCGTTGGGGCGCTCATATGATGGTACTCACATCTATTTTGCACATGGTCCGTGTTTTCTATACCGGTGCATATAAGCCACCCCGTGAGTTTAACTGGAACATCGGGGTTCTCTTGTTTATCACTACACTTGGCGGCAGCTTTACCGGCTACCTACTTCCGTGGGATCAGCTTGCTTTCTGGGCGATCACCGTTGGAACAAGTGTGGCTGCCTACGAACCATTAATGGGTAAAACCATCAAGAAGATATTGCTCGGTGGGCCGGAAGTTGGTCAGGCTGCGCTTACCCGCTTCTATGCTTTGCATATTATGGTCATCCCCGCCATTCTATTCATTTTGATAGGTGTTCACATCTGGCGTGTGCGCAAGGATGGCGGTTTAGCAGCCACTGATATAAAAGATGATGATATGGAGGCTGAAAATGGCGAATAAAGATAAAGGCACTGGCTACAGGTTCAGCAAAAAATCTTCAGGGAAAACCTATAGTCTTGTTGAAATTGTAAAATCAGATACGACAATGGCTAATAAGGGACCTGACAATACCGTTCTTGCTTTTCCCATTGTTGCAATTCTCGAATTGATTATTGCTCTTGGCTCTACACTCTTCTTGGTGCTCTTCTCTTTGCTGAAAAATGCACCGCTTGAAGAACATGCCAACGCGATCATAACCACAGATCCCGCAAAAGCACCTTGGTATCTAATGGGATTGCAAGAGATGCTCGAGCATATGCACCCTACCTTGGCAGGCATCGCTTTGCCAACATTAGCAGTGCTTTTCCTCATGGTTATTCCTTATATTGATCACAGCAAAGAAGGTTCTGGCGTTTGGTTTACGTCAGAGCGTGGTAAAAAAATCACAAAGTGGACAGCAATTTACACTGTGATCGTCATGATAGCCTTTGTTGTACTTGATAATGCATTCCCGCCCCGTGAATTATTGCGAGATGTATTACCAAATCTCATTACTCAATCTCTCATCCCTCTCACAGTGATGACATTCCTTGTTCTTTTGCCCGTTTTCATACTCATGAAAACGACAAAAGAAAGAAAGCCTACTGCCCGCGAAGTCATGCTGGTTTTATTCACTGTTCTCTTCTTTACAGGCATTGTACTAACGCTTACAGGCTTCCTTTTCCGTGGACCTGGCTTCCACCTTTACTGGCCATGGGATATGCCTAATGGCTATAACCCCTTTGACGGGCTATAGACTGGTGAACAAGGAGAATGCAAATGACTGAAAAAAACAAAACTAACGAAAAAATGGACCGCAGACAATTCCTTGGAATTGCGTGGTTGACAGCAACCCTTGCCCTTTTGGGTGAATCTCTGGCAGCAGTTGGTAGATTTATCCAGCCCGTCAGTGATGGTGGGTTTGGGGGATGGGTCAAAGCCGGCACACTTGATGAATTCCCTCCTGGAAGCATCACCCAAATAAAAGCCGGACGCTTCTTTCTCTCTCGTCTTGATGATGGCAGTTTTATCGCCCTCTGGCAGCGCTGTACACATCTCGGATGCAGTGTTCCCTGGATCGAAGATGACCAAAAATTTAACTGCCCTTGTCACGGCTCTGTATTTGATAAACTCGGTGAGGTTCAAGGTGGTCCTGCTCCACGCCCAATGGACTACTTTGAACAAATCAAAATTGAAGACGGCGAAGTATGGGTAAATACGGAAGAAGCAAAAGAACGCAAAGCCTTTGACCCTTCCCAAACAACGAAAGCCTGAGGAGATAACAATGCTAAAAAACGAAAACTATAGCAAGCAAGTTCTCACTGGACTGATTATTACCCTCGTCCTCCTTGCCAGCTTCTCCTTTATGTTCCTTGCTGAAACAATACGTTTGGAAGAAACTACAGTAGAACATAATAAGCACAGCCTGGGACACGGACGCGCCCTTTATGTAGAAAACTGCACATCCTGTCACGGTACACGCGGCGAAGGTATTGTCGGTCCTGCCCTGAACGACAAGATCTTGCTCGAAGCAGCCAGCGACGGTGTCCTCTTTGCAAGCATTCAAACTGGTCGCCCAAACACCACCATGCCTGCATGGGGACAAGCCTACGGCGGCGCACTGACCGACGAAGACATCCACGCCATTGTCGACTTCATCCGTGCTTTTGAAGAAAATGCACCTGAAGTTCATGCCGATGAATTCACCCCCAGCGCAGCACGTGGTGCCAGTATCTTTGCAAGCGCCTGCTTTACCTGCCATGGAGAAGATGGTCTTGGCGGCATAGAAAACGCAGAGGGCATAGAAGTTGCTCCTGCAATTAACGACGCTGCTGCCCTAAAGAAGAATGACAATGCCTGGTACCAGCAAGTGATCGTCAATGGTCTCCCTGCAACTGGAATGCCCATCTGGGGCGAGACCCTCTCTGACAATCAGGTTCAGGACCTCATGGCGCTCATTGATGCCTGGCGTGCTGGCGAAGATGTTGCCCCTGAAGCAACGGTAGCCCAAATGCTTGGCTCTGCCCACTTCTCACTTGAGCAAGGCGATGGCGATAACGCCATCTTCTATATGAACCGTGCTCAACCGATCGCTTTTGGTCCGCTGCTCTCAGACTTCGACAGCATCAGCACAGATATCGAAGCCGGGAAAAACGCCGCTGCCCTAACAGCCCTCACAGAACTTCGTGATGCATGGCCTCAGGGCGATCCTGTAGTCGGTGAAACCCTCTATCAGGAAACCTGCTCAGGCTGTCATGGCTCTGAAGGTCAGGGCGGTGTTGGCAAGAAGATGCAACCCAGCGAATTTGTTCAGGAAAGCACCAATGCCGAAGTATTTGCTTTCACTCTTGAGGGGCGAGATGGAACCGCCATGCAAGGCTATAGCGGCATCCTGACTGAAGAACAACTGGCAGATATCATCGCCTTCCTAAGGATCTGGCAAGAGTAAATAATATCTGTTGAAACCATAAAAAACCCTAAGGAATTTTACTTCCTTAGGGTTTTTTCTAAACAAGCGTAACTGCGCAAAAAAGACCTTGAAAGTCTCCATATAAATACATCGAGTAATTATGTCAAAATCACCTGCACCTGAGAAGAACACAAAGTTCCCCTGGAAAAACAATAACGCTAAATTTCTGGTTTGGCTGGAAAAGATCACCCTGCCAGCCGAGAATTTTCTGACCAAGATCAGCGGTACTCAGCAATTAAATATCTTTTATCATACCGACACGCTCTCTGCATTTCTCTGGCTTATTGTTGCCATCTCAGGGCTATACGTAACCCTTTTCTATCAATTTGACTTTACAGGCTCTTATCTGGCTGTTGAAAAGATGGAAAGCCAGTTCATCGCCCATACCGTTCGTGCTGTCCATCGCTACGCATCAGGCTCTGCCATCATTGTCACTCTTCTTCATGCCTACCGCACCTTCTTTATGGATCGTTTTCGTGGTGCGCGCTGGCTGGCATGGGTAACGGGCATCGCCATGTTTGCCGTCATCTGGCCTATTGGCGTCACCGGTTACTGGATGATCTGGGATGAACGCGCTCAAGTCATTAACGACACCTTCGTCTCTTTTCTCAACCGTTATTTTGGCGCGACCGGAGATGCTTTTGCGCTGAAGGTCATTGAACTTTCAACAAATGACGGTTCATGGCAAGTCATGTTTTGGCTGCTTGCTATCCACATCATCCTCTCCCTGCTCGTTGGCCTCTTCTTCTGGTGGCATATCATGCGCCTGAAAAAAGCCAAAATTTTCCCCCCACAAATTTGGATGATCGGTACAGCCGTTGTCATCATCCTTGTTTCAGCTTTCTTCCCGGCAGGGATGCTCCCCCCCGCTTCCTTTGAACTCATCCCTGGCAAAATAGAGCTAGATCCTTTCTTCCTTTTTTATTTTCCGATGGAGTTGGACCCAAGCGGACGCGCCGCCAATTTACTTTGGGGAGGTGCATTAGCTTTGGTTGCCATCCTGACAGTATTCCCCTGGATCAAACGCCGAACCAAACCTGTTCCCGTTAAAGTAATAGCAGATGCCTGCATCGGCTGTTCTCTCTGTGCTATCGACTGTCCTTATAATGCTCTTGAAATGGTTGAGCGTGAAGGCCAAGGCTCAAAACTGGTTGCTATTGAACATTTGGAAAATTGTGTCTCTTGCGGTATTTGTGTTGGTTCTTGTGAATACAACGCCATTGAAGTCGGCGAATTAAACGCATTAGCGATGAAAGAAGCAAGCAAACTCCTTTTATCAGAAGCAAAAGAAAAAGCGGAAGATGTAAAGGTCGTATTTGCTTGTGAGCGGCACGCTGCTCATGGGGCAAAACCTTATCTCGAGGCCTCAGCAAGCCCAAAACAAGAGGGCGACCCGCGAATCGTTACCATCCCCCTTCCTTGTGTGGGTGCGGCTCCACCCAGCTTGGTTAGCGAGACTTACGCCGCAGGCGCATCCGAAGTACAGATGATCGGTTGCCCTCCCGAAGATTGCGCACAACGTCGCGGCAATGCCTGGACAGAAGGCAGGTTGACCAGAGAGCGCAAGCCTTTGCTCAGATCAGCATTTAAAGATGCCCCGATCTCTTTCGACTGGCAACCACCAAACTTATTCAAAGCTGCTGTTGAAAAAACAGCGCGAAAGGATGCTAGTGAGTTGACCTGGAAAAATTACCTGCCCGTTTTTGGGATATTGGTTGTACTTTTAGCAATGCAGATTATTTTTACAAATCAGCCCTATTCACCATATCCTGAACCACAGAGCAAAGTGCAATTGCTCGCACACGATCTGCCAAAAGCTTTGGGCGCACAAGTAGAGCAATTCGATGCGAATTCCCAAATATCTGTGAATTTACTTGTAGATGGCGAAGTTGCCATAGAGAAAAATTATAAAGCTGGTGAGATTTCTCCCGAAGACACTCACCTTCTATTTGAAGAAGTCACCCTTCCCCCGGGAGAATATCACCTTGAAGTGCAAGTCGCCTTTGAAGATGCCACCCCTGTTAAGCGAACGGTGACTGTGCGTGATGTCAACTTGAAAGACAGGGATATTTACTCTATCACTTTGGTTGCTCCAGGATTGACATATTAGTCAATTGCCAAGCTGCTCTTATCTCTTATTTGGTGAGAGCAGCTTTTTTTGCACAGGGCTTACGCAAAACATATTTTTCCTAAAAGCAAGTAACAGTACTTTATCTTCTTGAAATCCTTTCGTCTTTTTAGGTAAATATTCAGTAAAAATTCTCGTAAAATACTCAACAAAAGACATTTGTCATAAAAAGCAGTGTATAATATCACATCTCCAAACTCAAGATAAACTATTTCGACTTTTACCCAAACAAACACAATACATCTTCCGCATATTTTAAGATAATTTCTCTCAAAATATGCGCTTTACGCCTAGAGTAAAAAGATATTTTTGTTTATTGTTCGCTTTATATGCACATATGCAAACTCTCGCATATTATGTTTGTTTTACACAGAAAATGTAGCCAATACACTTTTCTGTTTAAATGTAGTTTTTAACAAAAGGAAAAAGGAGAAGGACTATGGCAAAAGTTGTTATCATAGGGGCGGGCTTCGCTGGACATACGGCGGCTCTTTACCTTGGAGATAAACTAGGAAAGAAACATACTGTGACAATGGTCAACAGATTTGATTCTTTCGCATATATTCCCTCATGGATCTGGGTCAGTACTGGGAATATGGAACCCGAAAAGACAACCTTCAAGCTGCGACCTGTCTACAAACGGATGAATGTCCATTTTATTCATGGCACAGCAACAAAGGTACATCCCGACGAAGGCGATCAGTTCGTTGAAGTTGACAAAGCAAATGGCGATGTCGCTCGTATTGAATATGACTACCTACTCGTTGCAACCGGTCCCAGATTAGCCTTTGATGCCACACCTGGGTTAGGCCCTGACCAAGGCGGCCACAGCTACTCAGTTTGCTCACTCCCCCACGTTGTTGAAACCCGTGATAAATATCTCGATTATGTAGAACGCATGAAAAAAGGCGAGAAAGTTAAAATGGTCATCGGGACGGGGCATGGTACAGCTACTTGTCAGGGTGCTGCATTTGAATTCATTAGCAATGTACACAAAGACTTAGTCAAAAAAGGCGTGCGTGAAAACGCTGAACTCATGTGGCTCTCTAATGAAGCCGAATTGGGCGATTTTGGTGTACACGGTGTTATCGCAAAACGTGAAGGTAAACTCTTCACCAGTGCAGAATTCATCGAAGCAGCATTCAAGGATGCCGACATCAAATGGCAGATACAATCTGCTGTAACCAGTGTAGATGCAGATAAGATATACTGGGAGAACTACGAGGGTGAAAAGGGCGAAACAACGTACGATTTCGCCATGCTCATTCCGAAATTCTCAGGGCAGCCTTTGGAATATATTGGCAAAGATGGCTCTGATGTTTCCTCCAAAATTGTTAATGCAGGTGGCTTTGTTCTTGTAGATGGCATTTATGGGCTGGACTACGATACTTTGGAACGTAACCCTGATGCTTGGCCTTCTCAATACCAGAACCCCACTTATCGTAACATTTTCGCGGCGGGCATTGCTTTTGCACCTCCTGGGCCAATTTCACGCCCCTTTACAAACCCCAACGGTACCGCCATCTCTGCCGCTCCACCCCGCACAGGTATGGTCTCCGGAATTATCGGACGTGTCGTTGCATTGAATATCGTTGACCTTGTCAAACGTGGACGCATGACACACTCTGAACGTATGAGTGAAATGGTCGCCGCCTGTGTAGCTTCCATGGGAGATTCTCTCTGGGATGGCAACGCGGCAACAATTGTTGTTCACCCTGTTGTTCCCGATATGAGACGCTATCCCAATGAGGGTGGACGCGATCTCTTCACCACGCATATGGAAATGGGTCTTGGTGGTGCATGGCTCAAACGTATGCTTCACGATACCTTTATCTGGAAATTACGCGGCCTACCTGGCTGGAAAATTATCCCTGAATAGGAGAATATGATGGAAATCACAGAAAGAGATAAATTTTGGATGAACAATAAACTATTTCAACTTTGGCGTTTTATTGTTTTGAATATCAAAATTCTAAAGGCTGTAGACCACAGCAAACGTTCATAATATCTTGACATAAAAGGTGCTGACAGAGTTTCTGTCAGCACCTTTTATGTTCAAAACCAAAAAAACTGCTTGCGCAGCAACCATGAACATGCTATAATTTTTTCGTTCCCCAAAACACTTCATAATTTATATACTAACAAACAGCATTTTGTCTGCCTACCCAATCCCCTATTTTATTTTGAAAAACTGCCATTTTTATAACCAATTTTCTTACTAAATGCCCAAGCTCTTGGGGGGCATTGCTATTCCTATTCCTGCACACCTAGAATTGAGACTTACATGAAAACTATCCTTGAACTAGAACAGCTTCCTCTTTTAGAACTGCGCTCCATCGCAAAAGAATACGATGTGCCGCGAGCAAACCGTCTTAAAAAAGAACGCCTTATTCTTGATATTCGCCAAGCCGAAGCAGGAAAAGAAGGTCTCCAAATCCGCGGTGGTATTCTTGAAATAATGAGCGAAGGTATCGGCTTTTTGCGTGCAGATAATTACCGAATTGGGCCACAAGATGTTTATGTTTCACAAGCTCAATTACGCAAATACAATTTGAGAAATGGTGATATGGTTGTTGGCTTTGTCCGTGAACCACGACAATCGGAGCGCCATTTTGGCTTAACAAAGGTTGAGACGGTTAACGGCATTGACCCTGAAGAAGCGCGCCGCCGCCCAAAATTTGAAAAATTAGTTCCCGTTTTTCCTGACCAACGTTTCGATCTTGAATACGATCACCGCGAATTAGCTACACGCCTGATTAACTTAATCTCTCCTATTGGTCGCGGGCAACGCGGATTGATCGTTTCCCCGCCAAAAGCGGGTAAAACGACCATTCTCAAAAGCATCGCTAATGCCATTTCATCTAAAAACCCGGAAGTAACAATGATGGTCGCTTTGATCGGCGAACGCCCCGAAGAAGTCACCGATATGGACCGTTCAGTAGATGCAGAAGTGATTGCATCTACCTTTGATGAACCGGTTACTTCCCATGTCCGTACAGCGGAAATTGCCTTAGAGCGTGCCAAACGTCTCGTTGAAGTTGGGCGCGATGTCGTTATCCTAATGGATTCTATTACTCGCCTCGCACGTGCCTATAACCTGGTCGTCAATCCCTCCGGGCGAACGCTCTCTGGTGGTCTTGATCCTTCAGCTCTTTACCCGCCGAAACGTTTTTTCGGCGCAGCACGTAATATCGAAGGTGGTGGCTCATTAACTATTGTCGCCACTTGTCTGGTTGATACCGGTTCCCGTCTTGACGATGTGGTTTACGAGGAATTCAAGGGCACCGGCAACATGGAATTACACCTCTCACGCCGCTTGCAAGAGCGACGCATTTTCCCTGCGCTCAACATTGATGCATCCTCCACTCGCCGTGAAGACCTTCTCCTTGGCCCTGATCTTCTCAAGCAAGTTTGGCTCATGCGCCGCATGTATATCCAAATGACTTCTCCTGCTCCTCAGGGGGCAAGCATGTCACAAGGTGTCGCAATGGAAGCAATTATCCAACAATTGCGCACAGCAAAAACCAACGAAGACTTCCTTGATGCGCTAACCAAAGATAGTTAAAACATCAAGTTATTTCTTATGAGTTTCATCAAAAAAAATCTTTTTTCAATCCTTAGTTGGGTTGTAACCCTCGCCATTGTTGCGGGCATCCTCTTTCTTGCCTGTCGCAATAAAGAGGCATTTGCCAAAACTGCGCCCCCGACAATCATTGAAGCTACCCCAACAGCAGTTGAAAACAGCACATCAACGAATACATCCCCAACTTCAGAAAGCACACCCACTGAGGAAATATCTTCTCTCGCAATTCGACGTTATATCACGTTGAAAACCCTCATCCCCGAAGACCGTCCAAATTACGAAGTACAAAAATACACAGTCTCAAGAGGTGATTCCACCTTTAGCATCTCAAAAGAATTCAATATAGAGCCAGAAACACTGCTCTGGGCAAATTATGACACCCTCGAAGATAGCCCCGACAGTCTGCGCGTAGGGCAAGAACTTAACATCCCCCCAGTAGACGGCATTTACTACGAATGGAAAAAAGACGATACCGTCGAAAGCATTGCTAATGAGTTTGAAGCCAACCCCAAAGAAATTCTCAGTTGGATAGGGAACGATATAGACCTAACCGATCCAACCCTATCCGAAGGCGATAAAGTCATGATCCCCGGTGGATCGCGTGAATTTGTTCAATGGGTTATCCCTATCGAAGCAAGCGGAGAATCTGGCACAGCTGGCGGTACAGGCAGCAGCTCTTGCCCCGCGGGTGCTGTTGGTTCCGGCTATTTTAGTTGGCCTGCTGATGATCACTTCCTCAGCGGCAACGATTTTTGGTCCGGGCACCTTGCCATCGATATTTCTGCAAACACAGGAGCCCCGATCTATGCTGCAGATAGCGGCGTGGTCACAATGGCACAGGGTGGCTATAATTATGGCTATGGCAACGTCATAGCCATCGATCACGGTAACGGTTTTGCCACGCTTTATGCCCACCTTAGCCAGATCAATGTCGGCACTTGCCAAAGTGTTTTCGCTGGTCAACTTATCGGGCGCTCAGGAAATACAGGGAATTCTTTTGGCGCGCATCTTCATTTTGAAATCCGTCAAAATGGCGCATTTCAGAACCCGTGGAATTGGCTGCCGTAGCCCTTTAATTCCTTACCTCGTAGTAACCGCTTTAGCAGTTAAGGGCTTCATCCCTTACTACAAAGGTAAAATAATATGAATTCAAAATCTCTTCAAACCGCCCTACAAGACCTTCCTTTGGGCGGTTTTCGCTATTATGAACAAGTTGGCTCAACCAACGACATTGCTCTTAACTGGATAGAAGAAGGCGGGCAGGATTTCTCTCTCGTCGTTGCCAACGAGCAAATAAGCGGACGCGGAAGAAGTGGGCGCAGTTGGCACACCCCGCCCGATTCCGCACTTGCTTTGAGCTTGCTACTCATCCCAAACATTGCTGAAACGAAAAATATCTCTCTCTTTACAGGACTTTGCGCCCTGGCATTGGTTGATGCGCTCAAGGAGCTATATACATTAAAAGCGGAGATAAAGTGGCCCAACGATATTCTCATCGAAGAGGAAAAAGTAGCCGGTATCCTCGTTGAAGCAAGCTGGGAAGGCGATAAAGCCAAAGGCATCGTCTTGGGAATAGGCGTAAACATCCTGAATACGGCAATTCCAGACAGTGATAATTTACACTTCCCTGCGACAAGCTTAGAAAAAGCCCTTGGGCAAAAGGTTAACCGCACAAAAACCCTGCACGGGATTTTAACCGCTCTAGTTAAATGGAGAAAAGTTGTAGGCAAAGCGGAAATGGTAGCTGCCTGGAACGAGAATCTGGCTTTTCGCGGCAAGCAAGTAGAAATCACACAAGGGCCGGAGCAAGTCATCCGAGGAGAGCTTTTAGGGGTCAACCAGGATGGATCTTTGCGCCTTGATACCGCCGAATCTATCCATTTTGGGGATGTTCATTTGCGCCCGATGCGGTTATGATATAGCAGAAAAAAATGAGTAAAGAGGTGAGTTATGTTAGATAATTTGCGTGAAGATGCTGATTCATCGCCTTTTTTTGACGATGACGACGAATTACCAAACTTTCTTGAAGATGATGAAATAGAGGATGAAAAATCTGATATTTCCCTTTTTAAACCAATTACAGACTTGACCCCTGGACAACGTTTTGTGATCGTGGCAATGCTCTTTATGGCAGTTTGCCTGATCGGGTCGATGTTCTT
>JABGQT010000139.1 GCA_018648685.1 Anaerolineae bacterium | reverse complement strand
CCATTTTCAACAGAGCTTTCTTCTACGATACCCCCAACAGACTGGCAGAAAAAATCAGTACAGAAGACAAATTATTAAAATGCCTGAGACTAATTGCTGTTAGCGATCTTCGCCAAGGTCATCATCTCTCTCTTATTATGGATGATGAGAAAGGACGCGCCGTCGCATTTCTAGAAAGAGATAGGCTTATTTCAAGACCACAGAATGTCTAATTAAACAGGAATTATCTATGCTGCCTTATAAGGCAGCATTATTTTAAATGTCGCCCCTTTTCCTTCACCTTCACTTTCAGCCCAAAGTCGCCCAGCTTGTTCCTTGACCAAGCCTTGTGCAATTGTAAGTCCAATACCCATTCCCCCATAACGACGAACATTAGGTGACTCAACTTGATAGAATTTCTTGAAAATATCTTCAAGTTCTTTTTTAGGGATCCCTATCCCATGATCTTTAACCCAGATAATAACGCTCTCTTTTTCTCGTTGTGCCCCCACAATGACCTCTCCTTTTTCAGGTGAGAAGCGTATCGCATTATGAAAAAGATTTACTACCGCTGCCCTAAACTTTTTCTCGTCCAGCATCATTTTTAGGGGCTCTTCCGGAAAATCAAACGCTATCGTTTGTCTCTTGATCTGCGCTAATTCTTTGACCTCATCAGCTATTCCCTCCAGAATATCCTGAAGAAGAATTTTGTTTACGGCTACTGAGGAAGTATCAGCCTCGAGCATCGTTAAATTATTCATATCCTCAAGAAGCGTACGCATCTGCATGGCTGCATTCAAAACCTGCTCTGCGTGTTCAGAGTTTTGCCCCTCAGACTCTTCCCTTAGAAAGGTGGCATATCCAATAATAATACCTAAAGGCGTGCGCAACTCATGCGATGCAAGAGCTAAAAAATTGCTTTTTAGTTGATCTGCCTTAGTAACATCTTCATAAGCCTTTTTAAGTGCCTTCACCAATTGGGCATTGTGGATCGCTACAGCAGCATGAGATGCAACTACAACCAATAGATTTTTATCCGCATCAGAAAAAGAACCGACCTTTTTGTTCAATGCCTCTAAAACCCCAATAGTCTTATCTCGAATCCGCAGTGGAACTCCCAAAAGGGATTTCGCCTGGAAGCCAACATGCTCAGACGCTTGGGCGTTATGACGAGGGTCGCCTTCTATCCTATTTAGAATAAGAGGTTCTTTGGTCGTAAAAATTGTTCCTGCCAAACTATTATCGATCGGAACAGGAATTTCTGATAATTTATCTGCATCTTCGCCCGTTGCTGCCGCAAAGAATAAACTACTTCTTTGCTCATCATATAACAAGATGGAAGTAGCCTCACACTCCAAAACATCGGCAGCTGTCTGAATAATTAATTTGAGCAAATCGTTCAGATTAAGAGTCGAGTTAAGGGTCGTACCCAGATCAACTAGTCGCCGTAAGCGAGCAACTGTCTCTTTAAGATCGGGAGAGGATTCAAGGGGGCCGGTTCCAAGCATAGTTTTTAGTGTATCGAAAATGACGAAAAAGAACAATCCCCAATTTGATACAGAACATTTGTTCTAGGTATTTTTGAAAGAAAAAGGAGAGACAAACGCTTCTCTCCTTGATTTTTCTTGCTACCGTTTAATGACCTATTCCGTCATATGCAATTCTTCGCCAACGGGAACGCGACTTGTAGCAACAAGCCAAAGCACAAAAGCCGCTAAAGGAATCCACCCCATCACGCTAGCTAGTGTCCCGCCAATTGCCAGGTCAAACCCCGGAAGAAGAAAGATGAGAGAAAGGCTGGCAACGGCATTGATAGATCCATGGGCAAAAGCCGGAGTCCAAGGGCTATTAGTATTGAGGTATAGCCAGCTCAAAATAGTGCCAAGCAAAACCGTAAAAACGATCATCATAAAAATACCAGCAACGGGATAGTCTGGGTAATTATGTCCTTGGATAATCGCAGGCGCGTGCCAAAAACCCCAAATGACATTGCTGATGAGAATCGCCTTCCATTGTCCTAGAGGTAGTAGCTTGGGCAATAAAAATCCACGCCAGCCTATTTCCTCGCCTAATGCAAAGAGCATATTGAATAGTGGAGCAATGCTAAATGAAGCGAAGATTTGGATGACAAGAATCAGCATCGGGGTTAGAGGAGAAGATTCGGGGAGTGATGCTAGGGATTTTGTAATCATCGAAAAAGCGGGATCAAATTCGGCGATGCCAAATAAAACGGTCACCAAGCCTGTCAGTAGGGATAAGATAGGGAAGAGCAACCAAGCCCAAATATAATAGCGTTTCGGTCCTAATCGCCTTAGATGCAAATCTGCCAAAGTACCACCGCAGACTTTTATCGCAACGATTGCGGCAATCCCCGGCACCCACATTGCAAGCAAATAGGAGATGGTTCTAATAATTTGCTGCGTTTCTATATCTCTATTTGCGAAAGCCAAAGGAATCAGAAAGAGAGGCCAAGCAATGAAAAAAGAAAGGGATAGAAATATAATCAGAGGCTTAGAGTCAGACGGGGGAATTCTTTTTGTATTTGTCATTTTGTCTCGCGTTGATAGAGAATATAAGAATAGATATAAAGGAAAAGCGTAGAGCCGAGTATAGGCACAAGCGTAAACCATACTCCGTAAGCTCCAAAGAAAACACCCAAAATAGCAAAGAATCCTGAGATCATGAATAGCGCTCCACCAATGCGATGTATCTCTGCCCAAACAGTGTCACTGCTCAATGTCCATGGAGTACGGATTCCGATAAACCAATTTCGCTTGGAATTACGGATCAGATAGCCGATGAAGATAAAAAGAAAACCAAGCGCAGGCAAGATAGCTGTACCCATTTTGAAAGAGGTATTGCCAAGATTCCAAAGAAGAGTTAGCAACCAGATATATGCCATGAAGATCAACATTACAAGAATGAAGAGATTGAACTCTTTGCGAAAGGCGAGAATATTCTCTTTGAGAGGATCAATATTTGGAAGGAGTAAGAAGAGCGCCAAGATAAAAACTGATATTAGCGGCATCATATAAACACCCCAAAATCGGTTCATGTATCCATCTACCTCATCATTAGCATTCCAGTGGGATGCCATTTGTTCGGGCATTGTGCTGTAGATCAAAGCCCCTAAAGCAAAAAGGGTGAGAATTATTGTGATAGAGAATATGGCAGTTAATTTTGTGTTCATTACTTATTCCTTTTTTGTTTCATGTGAAACAGTTTTTATAATCCCTAAAATATATGAGAGGTTAGATTTTTTCTGAGTACGCGGAGTAAATACCAACAAAGATTATTCTCTTTTATCTTGTTTCCAAGCCCAATACGAATATCCAAAAAGGATTGGAAGCGACAAAAATAGTCCACCGAAAAGCAAACCGAAAGTCAACTCTCCGGAGCGAAAAAACCCGCTTAGAAAGGTAACTATACCTATGGCGAAAAAGAGCCATCCACCAAGACGATGTGTTTTATTCCAGGCAATTTCGCTAGAGAGCGTCCACGGGGTACGGATACCGAACATGAAATTGCTACGAATCTTGCCCAGATAATTGCCGATTGCCATAAAAAGAAAGCCCATCAGAAACGCCATTAGCATCGGCATACTCTCTTCATATCCCAACGCTGCGGAGATTGAGATCAAGTGCAAAGCAAAGAGCATCACTAACACCCCACCCCAAACAGCTTTGTATGCTTTCTGGGATTGCTGTAAATTTTCGAGACGCGGCTCAAAACGAGGAATACTTGCTAGCAAAAGAGTCAGAAAAATGATCATGCCAGGCCCTATCAATAGCCCAAGTGACTTTCTGGCATAATTATCCACTTCGCCTTTGATATTCCAATGAAAGGGAATTTGTGCATCGCTTGGTACCTTTGCCCAAGCAAAAATCGTGACTAGGACTGCGAGAAAAAACACAACACCACTAAAAATTAAAATCCCTTTGTAATCAAATTTATTTTTCATTCTCATTTCCTCGGAGTTCAAGACCAAACATATCCATCATTGCCCACATAGCTTCTTCCAGAACGGTCACGTTCAGACGGTATATAATAAAATTCCCTTGTCGGTTTCCTTGTATCAGATCGGCTTCCTGCAAGACCGAAAAGTGCCGCGAAAGAGTGGGTTTCGTCGAATCAAAATGTTGCGCTATTTCGCCCGCATTCATATCCTGTTCCCGCAGTAGTTGCAGGATCTTTCGTCTCGTTGGATCAGACAAGGCTTTATAAACTTTCGTAGCCATATTGCTCCTATTTATTTCTGGACACTGTTTAGCTATTTAGCTAAACAACTAATCAAATAATACAATTAAATTTCTCTGTTGTCAACAAAAAAAGCCACCCGCAAGCGGATGGCTTTTCTCAATCAATGATCTTCTTTACTCAGATGGTGTTTCTTCTGCAACAGGCACAACTTCAGTGGAAAGTGCGGCTGCATCATCTGCTGTTTCTGGCATCCCTGCCTCGACCCAGCGAATGAATATATCTATATATTCATCTTTGATCGGTTTACCGTTTGGCGGCATAACGTGAATTATTTCACCATCATTGCCTGATAATTCAACTCCCTGAATGGTTTGAAGCAAAATGCTATTCATATCACCAGCAACGACGTTTGGCGCATTAATGCCTCCATCAAGAATTCCTGCGTAAGTATCCATCAGATAATCGTTATTTTCTTTACCTTCGCGATGGCAGGAGAGACATTGGCGTTTAGTGACAGCAGAGACATGCACTTCGTAGGAAGGTACTTCACCCTCTGCCAATGCGGGGATCGCTGCCCCAGCTGCTTCTGCGGGAACTTCGGCGCGGTCATCCCACGTATAACGCATGAAGGTGACGATGTACTCGATCTCACTTGGGGAGAGTGAGCCACCATAAGAGCCTCCATAAGGGGGCATACCCAAGTTTGGCTGCCCATAGGAGACGATGTCGAAAAGACTGCCATCGTTACGGGTGTACATCTCATCTTTGCTGCTGATGGATTTCACAAAGGTGCCATCTTCAATTCCGGTAACACCAACGATCTCGCCACCTTCGCCATCGGGACCATGACATTCCACACATTGAATGGAATATAGATCTTGCCCCAAAGTCATCTTTTCAGCGATGCTACTGGCAACATGGACTTCTTCTTCATCAGAAGCCATGGCTGCTGTCTGCTGGTAACTCACCCCGACAATACCAACAAGAGCAATGGTCATCACCCACAAAACAGCTTTGCGGACAGCGCCTTGAAGGAAAGGAACTTCCTTGTAAAGAGAAAAGAACATCAAGGCTGCAACCAAAACACCAAGTATGACAGCGACCAAATTCGACATAGTCGTAGCCGCCATTAGCGTAAGCGTGACGATACCTGAAACGATCGCGCTCATTAAGCCAACGGCAAATATCCGTTTGGAGTTATGACGGAAGGGATTCTTGTCATAAAGCGGCAGGAACATTAGAGCCATCACCAAAACACCGGGGATAACCGCTGCACCGACCCATTCAAGTTCGCCGGGGAAGTATTTCAGGAATTCGAAAAGGAAAAGGAAATACCACTCAGGGCGAGGGACGTAGGTCGCATCGGTGGGATCAACTTTGGGTTCTGGGTGAACGCCAACAAAGGTTGCCAAACCAATCAGCAGGATAAAGAGTGCAAAGGAGACAAGCAAATCCTTATAAATGGCATCGGGCCAAAAGCGTTCGCCTTTTTGGAGTTGCTCTTCGTATTTTTGATTTACTTTCTTTTTGTGTTCATCATTCATCGGAGTACTCCTTAATCATCTGCATCAGGATATGCGGATTCACCGTGACGCATAATCAGATACAGGTGAACACCGATCAAAGCGGCTAAAGCTGCGGGCAGCATCCAGATATGGGCAGAGAAGAAACGAGAGAGCGTGAGCGCACTTACATCGGTGCCGCCACGCAAGGCTCGCAAGATGAAAGGTCCCGCACCCGGCACAACGCCGCCGATATTGGTCGCAACCACTGTTGCCCAATAAGCACGCTGGTTAAAGGGCAGCAAATAACCGGTGAAGCCCATACCCAAAGTCAGAAGGAAAAGTAAACTACCAACGATCCAAGTCAGCTCACGGGGGTATTTATAAGATGCCGAGAAAAAGGTGCGCAGCATATGAATGAAAACAACCAGTACCATCAGAGATGCACCCCAATGATGAATACCTCGGATCAGCCAACCAAAAGCGACACCATTCATAATATATTGAATGCTGTCATAGGCATGATCAGGCGAGGGGGTGTAATAAACGGTCAGGAAAATACCAGTCACCCCCTGCATAACAAAAAGGAACAAGCTGGCGCTGCCGAGCGTATTCCACCAGTTTCCGTGCGGCTCGGGGCGGTCAAGCAAGCCCTTATACAGATCATCAAAGCCGAGACGTTCGTCCAGCCAGGCGTAGATATTTTTGAACATATTTCTTATCCTCCGTGCGAGGGCACTGCTGGGAACAGGATATAAAGATCGCCCTCTTCCACCTTGGTTTCGAAATGGTCAAGTGCGTGCGGAGGAGGCCCATCAAGCACGCCACCATCCATATCAAAGTAGGCTTCGTGGCAGGGACAAGTATAAGCATTATCTTCCTCGCTCCAATTTACGCTGCAACTCAGGTGCGTGCAGCGGTTGGACAAAGCCAATATATCGCTATCGGATTTCTTTACAATAAAACCACCATAGCTATTGACTGTCTTTTCCCAACCATTGATATTTGAACGGGTAAAGGAAAATGATTTGGGGGTGCCTTCGGGGAAACCATCCAAGGGTCCGAGCGGAATCCATGCCTCGCTAGATTGCACTTTAAGCGCAGGGTCGATCAAATAAGCAATGACCGGAATACCCATTGCCGCTCCCATAATAGTGCTGAGCGCCGCCGTTACAAACTTAGCAAAATCCCGCCGGCTTATTCGATGTGAACTTGCCATGCGTGCCTCCTTATAAATAGGGCTTTAAAAAAATATACACCAGTGGATTAAACATTAGGATTATAAGGGTCTTCTTAATCTTCATTGGAGGAAGTCTGAACCAAATATCCGTGAAGATTGTCACTTTCTTTCATGTTGTCTGAATGGGATAATCAACGCACTACCTTAATAAGGTTTCCTTAGATTCTTTAAATAAGGATGAGAAGCCCTGTACCGCTCGTGCTTTTGGCTTGCTTGCCATCAACCAACATCTGCCCGACTTTTGCATTTACCTGCTCACGCCGAGCCCCTCGTAGTGACGACTTTAGTCGTTCGACAAAAGGGCTAAAGCCCTTACTACAAAGGTTAATGAAAAAACTTCTCGCCGAACAGATGTTCGAGAAAAGCAACCAAGTTGAATACACGAGCGAAGCGGCATCATATCCAACAAAAAAGAAAGTCAACCAGTTCCTGAGCGGAGTGAACGATAGAAAGCACAGTCGAAGGACGGCGCTATAAATAACTCGCTCTTCGACTGCGCGCTTTGCTTCGCAAAGCTCTCCGCTCAGAGACTGCACTATATCCAAAAAATCCTATTGCTGGAGGCGCAAATGGCACTAAATCGAAAAGTAGGTTTTCTAACAGGTCTGGGATATAAAGGAGGCGGACCCATGTGGGCGTGGGTTCTGCATCGTGCCAGTGGCTTAGCCATGGTGCTTTTTGTAGGGCTGCACATTTTCGCAGGCTTCCTCTCCCAGCAATTCGGCAGTGACCTCGGGATAACGATCAATCAGATCTATACCAATTGGATCTTTCAGATCGTTGTCTTTTTCCTCGTTATATTTCATGCTGTGAACGGATTGCGAGTCGTTATTTTAGACCTTATCCCCGCGTTGCTTGAATATCAACGAGAAATGATCTGGCTTGAGTGGCTTATCATTGCCCCGCTTTATACCCTTGTCCTCTTTGTAATTATCAAAAACCTGTTGGGACTGTAGGAGGACTTAAGATATGACTTCACGAAAAGTAGCAAAACGTGGTTTCAACCTCGATTATATTATGTGGCTCTTTATGCGCCTCTCTGCCTTAGCTCTTTATGCTGTTGGGCTAACGGGTTTGACCGCCGCGCTTGTAATGGGCGCACGCACCCAAACCGATATTAGCACGCTCATCCGCTGGGTATTCTTCCCCAACCCTATGCACGTCTTTAGCAGCGATATTGTCAACCTCGATGGCTTCATCAATTCGTTTTGGCAGATCATGCAGATCACGGCTGTTTTCTTTGGCGTGACTCACGGCATGAACGGTCTGCGCATCGTTGTGGAAGATTTCATGGGCAGCACGATTTGGCGCACGCTCTGGCGTGGCTTTATCTTCTTCCTTTGGATCTTTATCTTACTCGTAGCCATCTACGTTGTTTTGGCTTCATAAAGGAGTGACTTCATGAAAATACATCAATTTGAAGTCGTTGTAGTTGGCGCAGGTGGTGCAGGTCTCATGGCGGGACTTTACGCATCAAAATCCGCTTCGACGGCTGTAATCTCTAAACTTTATCCCGCACGTTCTCATACCGGCGCAGCGCAGGGCGGCATTGGCGCAGCACTTGGCAATCTTGAAGAAGATCGCCCCGAATGGCATACCTACGATACTGTAAAAGGTAGCGATTATCTCGCAGACCAAGACGCAGTCGAATTCATGTGCAAAGAAGCACCCGGCATCGTTTACGAATTAGAGCATATGGGGCTTCCTTTTAGCAGAACGGATGACGGGAAAATAGCACAACGCTTTTTTGGCGGGCATACAAATAACGAAACCACCAAACCTGTGAAGCGTACTTGTTATGCTGCCGACCGCACAGGACATATGATTTTGCAGACGCTTTATCAGCAGAGCATTAAAAATAAAGTCCAGTTTTATGATGAATTCCAAGTTTTGGATCTTATCAAAACGGATGAAGGTGTTGCAGGCATTGTTGCTCTCGAAATTGCAACCGGTGAGATGCACGTTTTCCACGCAAAATCAGTCATCTTCGCCACCGGTGGATGGGGACGTGTTTGGGAAATTACCTCGAACGCTTTCGCTTATACCGGTGACGGTGTGGCAATTACGCTCAGACATGGCATTCCCGCACAGGATATGGAGTTCTTCCAATTCCACCCGACGGGTATCTACAAGATGGGTATTTTGATTACCGAAGGTGTTCGTGGTGAAGGTGGTATCTTGCTGAATGGCAAGGGCGAGCGCTTTATGGAAAAAGAAGGCAACGCTCCCAATGTAAAAGAATTAGCCTCCCGTGATGTTGTTAGCCGTGCCATGTATATGGAAATGAAAGAAGGCAACGGTATTGATGGCGAGCGTTATCTTTATCTTGATGTCACACCCGAAACAGTGAATAAATACGCCGCTATTGACGGAAGAACCCGTCCTGATGGCACCCCTTATGTGGTCACGGGCGAGGAAATTCTGGGTAAACTCCCCGATATTATTGACTTCTGCGAAACCTATCTCGGTGTGAACCCCGTTACTGAACCGATGCCCGTTCAACCTACTGCTCATTATGCTATGGGCGGCATCCCCACCGATAATTATGGTCGGGTTGTAATGGATAAAGATCGTAAAGAGATTATGTCCGGGTTATTTGCAGTTGGCGAAAATGCCTGTGTTTCCGTGCATGGCTCCAACCGCCTCGGCTCAAACTCCCTATTAGATTTGGTCGTCTTTGGCAAATTCTCCGGTATAGAAGCCGCCGAACATGCCAAAAAGACCAATTATATTCCACTCCCTGAAAACCCCGCTGCATATGCAGAGCAACAACTTGAAGCCTTACGAAATGCCGATGGCAACGAGCGTCTCTCTGAAATTGGTAGAGAGATGAAAGAAATCATGTTTGAACATGTTGGCGTTTTCCGTGTGGAAGAAGGCATGAAAGAAGCTTTAGAAAAAATCAAAGAATTAAAAGTCCGTTTCAAAAACATCAAAATTGATGATAAGGGCAAAAAATTCAATATGGACTTGCTCAACGCTTGGGAATTGAGCAATCTGCTCGATATCGCCGAGGTGACTACAGTTGCTGCCCTAAACCGCACAGAAAGCCGTGGCGGACATGCTCGCAACGATTATAAAGAGCGTGATGATGAAAATTGGATGAAGCACACTCTCGCTTGGCTTGAAGAGGATGGAGTCAAGCTAGATTATAAGGATGTTGTCTTTACCAATTTCGAACCAAAGAAACGGGTCTACTAGGAGGAACCAATGAAAAAAATTACCTTAAAACTCTTCCGCTACAACCCGGAAATGGATAAGAAACCCTATTACGACACCTTTAAGTTGGAAGCAGAACCCACCGACCGCGTCCTTGACCTGATGGAAAAAGTCAAGGGCTACGAAGATGGCACACTCTCCTTTCGCCGCTCTTGCGCGCATGGTGTCTGTGGCTCTTGTGCCATGCGCATCAACGGGCAGAATATGCTCGCCTGCAAAACCCTCGTTCAGGATTTGAAAACAAATAAGATCACCGTTGAGCCAATTCTCGGCTTGCCTGTGCTCAAAGACATGATCGTAGATATGGAGCCTTTCTTCATCAACTACAAATCTGTCATGCCTTACTTTGTTAACAATAGCCCTGAGCCATCGCAGGAACGCCTCCAAAGCATCGAGGAGCAAGAACGCTTTGATGACACCGCCAAGTGTATCCTTTGCGGCGCATGCACCACCTCCTGCCCTTCCTTCTGGTCGAATGACGAATACGTCGGTCCCGCTGCCATTGTCAATGCGCATCGCTTTATATTCGATAGCCGTGATGAGGGCGCAGCTGAACGCTTGCAAATTCTCAACGACCAATTTGGCGTTTACCGCTGCCGAACCATTTTCAACTGCACCGTTGCTTGCCCTCGTGAGATTGAAATCACAAAGGCCATCGGTGAAGTCAAGAAAGCCATCGTAACAGGTAGTCTCGACTAAGACTTACTAACAGATTAAAAGCAAAAGGAGCGAGAGTAAAATTCTTGCTCCTTTTGCTTTTTTTGAACATGATCTCTACAAAGAAGGGGGAAACCTTAATACTTTCGTAATATCCCACTGCTATAATGAAAATAATAACCTTCAGCTATGAAGTGGGTTTGTCCAATTTACGCTAATTAGCTGGCCTACACAGAAAATACCGATGACTATATACCCAACCATTCTCGTTGTTGATGACGAAGAAACCATCCGTGAAGTTGTGCGCCGATATCTGGAGCGCGAAGGCTATCTTGTAAATGAAGCCGCGGATGGGTATGAAGCGCTGCGCATTATCCAGAATGAGTCCCCCTCTCTGATCGTCCTTGATTTGATGTTGCCCGGCATAGACGGACTCTCCTTGACCCAACATCTACGTCAGGATCGTCAGATTCCCATCATTATGCTAACCGCCAAAAGCGAAGATAGCGACCGCATCCGAGGGTTGGATTTAGGGGCTGACGATTACATAACGAAACCTTTCAATCCTCAAGAAGTAGTCTCACGCGTCCGCGCCGTGCTCCGCCGCTCGAATAGTGCGACAACATCGACTAAAGAGAAAACCATCCAGACCGATATGTTGAGCATCGACCCGGTAGCACGTAACGTAAAAGTCAATTCTCAGGATATTATATTAACCGCAAAAGAATTCGATCTTCTCTGGCATTTTGCTCTACACCCAGAACAAGTTTTCACCCGTGCACAATTGCTGGCTCAAGTTTGGGGCGATGAACTTTACACCGATCCATCGACGGTCACAGTTCATATTCGACGTTTGCGTGAAAAAATCGAAGTTGATCCGAGCCAACCTCAGCAGATTCTTACTGTATGGGGCGTGGGCTACAAATTCGTAGGAGAGAAGTGATGTCAACTACAAAACCTCGCTTCATTAGTTACCTGCTCGGTATATTAACCGCCTTGCTCCTGACAGTAGCTCTTGTTAAGTTCATCATGGATCCTCCAGCTGGAGATCTCCAACATCTGATAATTTCTTTAGGTCTCACCAGTCTTATTTCTGGAGCGATTGGCTTCCTCTCTCATCGTTTGGGTTGGTGGCGGCGACTTCCTCGCCTAAGCTATACACTTACGCTGGGCTATATCCTTGCTGGCGGCCTAGCTCTTTTCAATATCTGGGTAACCGCTCGTTTGATGTTTATTAACCAACACGATCTGGCATTGGGAAGTCTACTACTCCTCTTTGCTGGCGGCATATCTATAGCTTTCGGTTTCTTCATCTCCAATACCATCACGCAAGCGCTGGGTAATCTCGTTGACGGAACATCCCAACTCAGTCAAGGTGATTTTTCGGCACGCGTCACGATTACGGGAAACGATGAGATCGCTCAATTATCCAAAGCATTTAACGATATGTCTGCTCGACTGGAACAAGCTGCTGAAAATGAACGCGCTCTTGATGAAACTCGCCGCAACCTCGTAGCCTGGGCTTCTCACGACCTTCGCACACCACTAACTTCTTTAAGAGTGATGATCACTGCACTAGCTGATGGGGTTGTTACAGACGAAGAAACAATTTCGCGTTATTTGAACCAAAGCCAAAATGAGATCACTCGGATGAGCAAATTACTCGATGATCTTTTTGAGCTGGCTCAATTGGATGCAGGCTATGAAAAACTGGATTTTGAATGGCTTGCTCTTTCCGATCTAATTTCCGATACTCTGGAAAGTTTTGCCGCCCGCGCCCAAGCCAAAGAAGTGACGCTAGATGGATATGTTGATCCCCAAGTTGATCTTGTCTGGGCAGCCCCTGAAAAACTCAGCCGGATTCTTGATAATTTAGTCAGTAATGCACTTCGCTATAGCCCCAAAAAAGGCACAATCCGCTTGAGCGCAGAGGTTGAAGAAAATGCAACAATCGTTACTGTAGCAAATTCTGGCAGCGAGATCAATGCAAAAGACCTCCCCTTTATTTTTGACCGCTTCTATCGCGGGGAAAAAAGTCGGGTTCGCGACCAAAGCGAAAACGGAGGCGTTGGGCTAGGATTATCCATTGCCAAAGGATTAGTAGAGGCGCACGGTGGCAAGATTTGGGTCAAGAGTGTACCGGATGAAGGAACTTCATTCTCGTTTTCTTTACCTGTAAATAAACAAAAGTAAATGTTGGGCATTTTAGGAAAAACATCATGAAAAAACCATTAACTATTTTCGTTGCAATTATTCTCGGGCTTGTTGCCATAGCTGCCCTTTGGTGGCTATTCTCTCCTCTCTTTATCAGCCAATCTGTTGAAGAATCATTCCCCTTTGAACTTCCCAGTGAGAGCGAACTCGCTGAGATGTCACCGGAAGAAGCAGAAGAAGTAATCAACGATGCAATGGAAGGCATTGACGAAGAGTTTGTGGAAAGTCTGTCAGCAGAGGAAGCCCAAGCGCTTGAAGAACAAGTAGCAGCAGCTTCTACGATGATGCCAGACCATGAAATGGAAGAAGAAATGCCCGCAGCAGAATCCGAAGCTGAGTGGATATTGGTCAGCGAAGGAGAATTCCAGGATGCCGATAATGCTCATCGTGGTTCTGGAACTGCCAGCATTTTTCAACAAGGCGATCAGCAGGTCTTACGCTTCGAAGATTTCAAAGTAACCAACGGGCCAGATCTGCACGTCTTACTTGTTGAGAATATAGCCGGAAGCAACCATGACGGCATAGGAAATATTGTTGATCTTGGCAAACTCAAAGGAAATATGGGCAGCCAAAATTATGAGATTGCTGCCGATGTAGACCTTGCTCAATACGAGGGCATCATCATTTATTGCATGCCTTTTCATGTTGTTTTTGCAAGAGCTTCTTTTGGACAATAGGGAACTTTGATGAAAAATCCACTTCGCTTTTGCCTCGCTCTTGTTTTGGGCTTGAGTGCCTGT
>JABGQT010000207.1 GCA_018648685.1 Anaerolineae bacterium | reverse complement strand
AGCTGTGCGACTTGAACCGTTTAAGGTGTGCGACATGGTGCGTTTTATGCACATGATTTGGGAAGAGAATTTGCTCAGGAAAAGCTAGCAAGCCCAATGCACGAAGGTTCCGAGTGGCCTATCAAAGGGCAGGCGCAAGTTCCTTTTGTCGGGCAAGAAGATGCTATCCAAATTTTACAACAGCGATATTTTAGTGGAGGCACTGCGCTTGTTTTAGGGGAAATGGGTGCTGGGAAGACGCGCCTTGTGCAAGAGTTCTATCGCTTTTTAGAATTCCCACCGCGGGCATTATTTTTGCCCTGCCATGAGAGAACAGCGCATATCCCTTATCAACCATTGAAGGATATGCTTTGGAAGTTGACAGCAACAGATCTTTGGAAAGAGTTACCCGCAGAGTGGGTAGAGCCTTTGATGGCATTGATGCCCAAAATCAATGGAGCAGGGGATGGGTTGGATGAAAGAATAGGGAAGTCTTATGCAAAATCAAAGGTTTTTGAAGCGGTAAAAAATATTCTTTTGTTTTTTGCTCAAAAAGAAAATCTCTTTCTTTTTGTCGACGATGTACACTGGGCAGATGAGGCCACTCTTTCTCTTTTGGTATATCTTTTAGACGAGCTTTTATTTGAAGAGGAAAAGCTTTATTTAGTAATGACTGCTGAGGTAGGTGGACAAAACCCGAATTTGGACAGGTTATTAGCTCATGCCGCGACAGAGAACTTGACCACTGTTCAGGTTCATCCGCTAAGTGAAGAAAATATCTCTGACTTAGCCTTTTATATCTTGCAAAAAAGAGTCTCTCCTGAAACTTCAGCTCGTTTATTGGAGAAAACGGGAGGAAATGCTTTTTTTGTTTTGGAAATGCTTCTGGATGCTTGGGCATTTTCAAAGGACAACCAAATTAGTTTTGATTCTCCGACACCACCGAGTGTTAAAAAATTGATCGAAAGAAAAGTGGCGAATCTTTCAGAGCCTGCTCGAGAACTTTTGTCTCTCGCGGCAGTACAAGGGAATCCTTTTGAAATTTCTGTTTTAGAGAAAGCCATTAATTTCTCTCCTCAGGTGCTTGTTTCTGTTATTGAAGAATTGGAAGAAGCACGTTTCATTGGCAGAGCAACAGAGCAAGAAAGGCTCTCTTACCTTTTTTTACAAACAAAAGTTCACGAAGAACTGATCGATTCCTTGCCGCCAATGAGAATCCGTTCGCTTCATAAAATAGTGGCGCAAGCCTTGGAATCAATACATCAGGCATACCCTGATTCTTATGCTGCTGTTTTGGCAGAACATTATGAAAAGGCAGAAGAGTTCTCGAGCGCTTTTTCATTGTGGGTACGCGCTGCAAAATATGCCTACCAACTCTATTCTATTGATGACGCCGTTGTCGCTTATGAGCGTGCAGAGGCATTACTTTCAAAAGCAGCTTTTTCAGAGAACGATATCTACGAGCTTTACGCACCTTGGGGTGTTGTGTTTTTTGAAAGCGATAATCCTGATGCACTGGAAAGTGTGATGAAAAGGTTCCTGCTTATAGGAGAAGAGCGGGGGAGCAACTTGCTCACAGGAGCTGCTTTAGATGGGATGAGTGATGTTTGCATGGCACGAAACCAGTTTGCAGAGGGGCTAGAATACACAAAAAACGCCCTTTCTTACCTGAAAACGAGTGGAAATATCCCCGCGCATATGTCTGCATTAATTCATCATGGTGTATTTCTCTATATGCTTAACGGATTTTCTACTTCCCGAAAAAGTTTTCAAGAGGCCTTAGCCTTAGGAGAAGGCAGAGAAGACAAAGCCTCGTTATATTTTCAGGGAAATGCAAACTACCAAATGGCAACAGCCCTCACAGGGATGGGCTTACCCGCACAAGCTATCACCTACGCAGAAAAATCACTCCATTTTATGCGGCTTTCCAAATCCTCTTACGGCCCGATTTTGCCATATACCATTTCCGGGATGGCTTATTACTTTTTGGGCGATTATGAAAAAGGTAGAGAGAAGGCCCTTAAAGGAATTGAAATTGCAAGCCAAACCGATAGCTGGCGCATGTTGGGTTATGCTTCTGTTCATGTTGCCATAAACGAAGTTGAGTTGGCTTCCTTTGGCGCAGCCTGGAGGTATGCACAAAAAGCTATCGAGCTTGGTCACAAATATAAACACACAGAAATTGAATCTATGGGATATAAGGCCCAAGGCGATATATACGCTCGATTAAACGCCTTGCCCCAAGCAGCGGCATCATATCAAAAAGGCATGGAAGTGGATAAAGGAGGTTTCGCCACTCTGGAAAATATGGCGCGTCTTGGCTTGACCCTCAGCTTGCTTGGTGATCCCCAAGGGGATACCCTGCTTCAAGAGGCTTACACCCATACAAAAGCGGCAGACCTGGAGAGCATCTTTTATAATGCAAAAGCCATAGAGTTGAGCATCTTCGTCTTGCGCAAAAACTATGCAAGCTTTGAAGAAATGGTGCCACAGATCAGAAAAATTCTGAGAGAACGCTCGCATAGTAATGCCACCCTGTGGGTGGATTATTTGGATGCACTTGCTGATTTCCAACGTGGAGATTTGGAAGAAAGTCTGGAAAAGCTCGATGTTATTTGCTCACCTTCAGAGCCTATACCCTTCTTTTGGATCAGATTCCGCGCATTAAAGCTATATATTCAGGCTCTTGAAAAAGCTGGGAGAGAAAGTTCTGCTCCGCGCGCCACACTAAAAGAGATGCTTGTGAAAATTGAAAAGGGATTAGGAAATGCGCCCCTTGAAGCAGAGTGGCACGCCTTTTCTAATAGCTGAGGGCATCGTGATAAGGTGAAATAGAAATGAAATAGTACGCATTACTATTACACTGTAAATCAAGTTTTTATCATTTTCCAATTCATGTCGTTGTGAGCCGTTTTGCGAAGCAATCTCCTCCTATACGAGCAAGGAGATTGCTTCAGCGGTCAAGCTGCTTCGCAAAGACAGCAAAAAGTCTAAGTTATTTTCTTTACGATGTACTATGATGCTCGAAAATTGCTAAAGCCAATTCATCTTCGTTAATGGGTGGAATATGTTTGAGCCAGTGGTTCTCTGATAAGGGCTGAGAACCGCTGCCATACGAACAAATGCGGATCTCACGTTGTTGCGCTTGCTCGTGTAATCGTTCAAGTACCTTGTCAAAAATAGTGCCGCCAAAAGGATTAAAGAAAAAGAAAACCGTAGCATCCGAATAATCGACGTGGCGGGCATCAGTGTTTATATAAGTCACCTTATTCAAATCCAAGCCATGCGCCTGTTGGTCGGCATAAGCGCAAAAATCGGGTTGATACTCCACGCCGACACAGCGCGCGCCTGTCAATAGATGTACGAGCATAGTCACTTTCCCCAACCCAGACCCTAGATCATAAAAGACATCGTTTTCTGTAAATGTGATTCTCTCCGTTAATTCAAGGATTACGCTGGCTGGCGTTGGTTCATAGCGCACCATGCCATAATCTGGGGCCAAGCTGGCTTGTGGATGTGGCTGAGGAAGCAAAGTTTCATCCAGCAAAAAATCAAGATTTTCATAGCCGTAATGGGGCTTTCCCCATTTCTGTGGCGCATAATCTGTGTAGGGTTGAAGCCCATTACGTAAATTTCGGTGAGAAGGGCGTTCGTTTTTCAGGCGGTCGAACCATTTTTTTGCAATGGTTGCGTTAAATACGCGCAAATCTTCTCCCAGTCTTTGCGCCTGCTCCTGTAAACGGATAAGCTCAATATTTTGCTCGGGATAAAATTTGTTGATAATACCCACAAAGTCGAGGGCTTCTTTTCGTGCCCGAAAATTTTGCTCATCGAAAAGCGCTGGAGCATTTTGAAGTTCATTCAATTCGCGTTGAAGTATGGCGATATCCATGAGACAAGTTTACCAAAGCGCTTTCCCCATAAGCTAGTTTTTTAGATCATCATCCCTTTCGGTCTACTGCGAAGCATGCAAAGCCTCCGCCAGATGCGTGGGTTGAATGTGCTCCTCCCCAGCCAAGTCAGCAATTGTGCGCGCTAATTTCAGAATGCAATGATAGGCTCGCGCGGTCATTTGACATGAGATCTGACTTGGAATACTGATTATCTCTATGGAAACAAAATCTTCTTGATCTCAGGCAAAGCTCCTCCAAGCGCTGCACCTATGGGGATGATGATTGCCGCAGAAGCGAGTGCCCAATATGCAAGAATTCGTGGCGATACCTGCGCCAGAGCAAGGTCGGATGCATCATCTTGGGCGAGGTTTGCCGTGATGCGAGCCAGGATCCACCAATTGAAGGCTGTCATGGCGACGAGGATGAAGATGAGGGAGAAGGTGATATATTCCCCATAAACCGAGAGTTCGGGACCAGCATCTGCGTAATACTCCAGCCCAACGACGTAGAAAAGCGCCATGTATCCGCCGTTCCAGAGGGTGTGCAATCCGACCGAGGTGAGGTAGGCGCGAAGCAAGCGTCCAAACCAGCCGGATGTTCGAGCCCGTTCCCTATATATTGCTAAAGCGAGTATCCCTGTCCAAAGAGAGTGTCCTACTGCGCCGATGCCACGCAGGGCGGTGATCCCGCCCCATGTCCATCCACTCCAGCTTGCGATAACGCCCTGATAGAGCATATTCTCGATGATGGCGAAACCTGCGCCGGAGGCTAATCCCAGAGCAAAGGCTTGGGCTTCGTTTTGGATGCGGCTGCGCATAATGCGCGGACCAAGGGCTTTGGCGAACTCTTCGGGGAAGGGCGCTTGAAAGGCGATGTAGAGCAGGTAGAAGATGAGCATTGGCGAGTAAAAAACTCGTTCGAAAAAGCCCGATGTCCCGGGATCGATGAAATAGATGAAGTCGCCTACGATATATTCGAGAGGCTCAATGAGCAGGTAAAAGATGATGGGCAGGATGCTACCGAGCAGAATGGTGACGGAGATCGAGAGGGTGTTGCCTGAAACATAGTTCAGCGCTCCTTGACGCCAGGAAATAGGCCAGTTGAGACGCCCCAGCGCCCAAGAAAGTGCCGCAAAACCGGGGAGGGCCGCACCAAATAGGAAAATGGGCGGGAAAAGATATTCATTCGGGAAATCGGAGTTGAGCAGAGCTGTGCCCAAACCCAGGGCGATAGCGAAGAAAATGTAGAAAATATAAAAGGGCGGCAACCTGAGCGAAGATGAGGGTTTGTTTGCAATGGAGCGCAGCCCATGAAAGATGGCAAGAGTGCCGCCGATCAGCCCCCAGAAGATGGTGCCCATTTCGCCGATCTGGATGCCTAAAATGGTCTCGCTGATAAAGTCATTCCTGAGAATGACGGGCAATCCCAAATAGCCGATTGTGGCAGCTATCCCGCTCAGGAACATTAGCCCACCGAAAAGGACGACCAGATAAGCCAGTATTTTGCTCGGTTTTTTACTCATTTTTGCTCCAGTTTTTTGTGCACGGAGTTCACTGAGAAGGAAAAAAGATTAAATAATTGTACGTATGCGTCATAACACTAGCGGCGATTGAGTAGCGAATGCACCATCGTGCCGCAGCGTATCGAAATCAAAGCGACTTTGTGTGAGAGAACTGTATTTGGCAATCCGCTTTGGTTTCGATACGAATGACGATAAAGCTGTCATTCTACTCAACCGCCGCTACAAAAAAGTTTTTATAAAGAAATTCATCGTTCCGTATTTATCATTCTGCATTCCAAAAACTCACTCCCAAGTATCCAGCGTCTCACGCCACTCCTGCGAGCGGGCAATGATCTTTTCACGTTGCCTTTCCACAAAGATCGCCGCTGTCACGAAGAGCAAGCCAACGCCCAAAATCGTGATCCAGCGGTTGACATCGTAGATATTTATTAGCACGATGACTTGTGTGGTCACATTCAGCGCAATCGCCCCGATCCCGGCGAAGAAGGGTAACCGTTGTCGTCGCCCGGCGCCCCACCAGAGCACCAGCACACCTTCGATCAACAAGATCAGGAAGTAGACAAAAGCAGCATCAACCACCGACTGCACATACGAAGTAACCAGCAAAACCGCCAGCCCAAAACCCTCGACGATCTTCGCAAAAACACCACGCCCACGCATCCGTTCGAGATGCCCCATCCCTGTAAAATACAAACCGGCAGGGATCGCATACCACTGCGGCTGCGAAACATCCTGCACGATCAACAAAAGCACCCAAGCCAGCAGCAGCATCCCCATCCCCACATAGCCCAGCCGATGATATTTCCCCTTATAAGCGATAGCGAGATAAAGTGCCCCAGCAAAAGCCAAGGCTGCCGCAGTTGCTGAAGTTTCGCTGGCAACAAAAGGAAGGGAGAAGATGGTCGCAAAAGCGGATAGAGCGATTCCTATCTGGACAAGCGGCTGCTTCCAGATGGAAAGCCGCGACGCTCGCCTTTCAACTTGCTCGATGGTCAACGAAATCAGATAGAATCCGAAGCCGATCCCGCCAAATAACGCCATCGCCCACGGGAAGGAAACGCCAGACCAATGGATACGATAACCCACAGCAAGCAGCAGAAATGCCAACGAACCGTATGTGAGTGCCTTGTCTGCCCAGAGCATCGCAAAAAGTCCAAGCAAGAGAGCGTATCCCATCGCAAGGATGATGGCTGTATCTGTGCCGGGCAGAGAGACAGATTGCCAGAGAACAATATCCAACGCAGTGAAGATGAAGAAGGGCTGCGACCAAGATGGTGTAAGAAGATACCCGACAAAATGCCAGATACCGAAATCCACTTCCCAGCGCCAGAACTTGAAGATATATTTCCCTTCTTCGATCTCATGCGCAATGGAAAAACGCTTACTGAGCGCATACCCAATCAACGCCATGAGCCACGTCATCACTAAGAAAGGCAGGCTAATTCTATGAATACCCCCACCAGAAGGGTTGATCGTGAAGTAGCTCAAAAGCGCTAAATGTGCTGCGAAGAGACCGGGGTAGAGCCATCCTGAACGTCGGAAGAGAGGCGCTGAAACCAGATAGATGGTCGCAGCGGCGGAGAAAGATAATGTTAGGGCTAAAGCATCTGCCGAGGAGAGAGCAACCAAGCTCAGGCTGAGAGCGTATGCGAGCAAATAGAAGGGCATTGCAGGGTGAGCCAATAGCGGAGATCGGATCGGCTTTTTGTGAAAGACAAATCGTCCCAAAAGAATATAGAGAACGATCAGGGGCAGCCATCCCAAGCCATACCAGCGTGGCTCCAGCGTGGCAATCCCCGTCATCCGCAGATAATAAGGCACAGCCAGCAGCCAGGATGCGGGGTAGATGAAAAGGCTCTCACGGAAGCGCCATGCCGAAATTGCATAGAAAAGCGAGCCGATCAGATAAAGCGGGATCGCTAAGGAACGTTCACCACTTGCCGATGCCAAAGCCACCGCACTGAGCAAATAACCGAGGGTATAGAATGGCATGGCGTAGGTTGAGATAGCACCATCGCCCCCTCCCAGCCTCCCCCCATTTTTGTTTTTCAAAATGGGGGGACTGAGGGGGGCATCAAATAGTTGCCCGGCAACAAAGTAAAGGAAAGCCAAGCCCATGAAAATCTTCGAAACCCAAGGATCGTTGAGATTACCAGCATGATGTAGTGAAAGCAGCGTGATAACGGGCACGAGCGTTGTGCTGAGATAAAGCCAAGCGGGCTGTTTGAAAAGATACGCCGAAATTGCATAAATGGCGGCGTTTATCGAAAGTACGGCAATAGTGACCTGCAAATCGTCAAAAGCGACCATCGCCCCGATCGCCGTTAGGGCATAGCCTGCGCTGTAAATTGCCCAGGTATAATAATCCTTCTTGATGCGGCGCACGACCATGCCCAGGACAATGTACACGGGTGCAAACAGCGTCAGCACAAATCCACGCCACGCTAACTCAACCTCGTGATAAGTAAGCAACTGCGCCACCCAAACAGGCACAGCGTAACTCGCAAAGAAAAGGAAGAAATTCTGCGCTACACGTCGGGCAACGCTTTCCGGTTTGCGCCAGAAGAAACGGATAAAATCGTCAAGTGCATGATGCTGTTGACGATGCACCAAAAGCTGCGAGATCAACGCAAGGATGACCGCCACTGCCAGTGTATAAAGATGGACAAGAAGATCAGATGTGGAAAGAGCGATGGCTCGGACGATCAGCAAATAGCCGACAAAATAAGGACCATGAGCGAAACGCCCCTGACCCTCGGCTTGCTTGCCCTTGTCGAGCAGATAGCCGATGAGGAGCAGGATCGCTGCCCACCCCATCCAGACCCAACTATATCGCTCCAATACCATCTTGGACATCGGGCTGTACAAGGTCCATCCCAACGTGGCAGGGAAAATGGACAACATCGCTGCAATGTAGGAGAAAGGATAATAAACCTTCCGCTTTTGGAATACCCAGGCAGAGAAGGCGTAGAAAAAGACCGCCAAAGCTTGCAAAATGACGAATGCCCGTGCAGGGGATGTGAACTGTTCTACAGGCGGGAGCGTGCCGCGCATATATTTCAACGTAAGTCCGCTTGTCAGATAAAGTGCCCAAGCGACATAAACTTGAGAAGAAAAATAGAAAGACCACGCATAAGTGCGCTCAATTTTTCGCAGCCAGACTGCCACGCTTAATGAGATCAGCCCGCCAACGACGTAGCCTATCCACGAGTAGGCGTTGTTTATGGCAAATTGGCGTGAGAGCAGGAATGTCCAGTAAGGGAAAGTCCAGGCAATGAACCAGAGGAAAGCCATCCGTACCGATGAGTGGAAGTTGCTCTCCTTTTCGCCAAAGATGGCTTTGATAAGCTCATCCCATGTGTGGTGATGATTGTGATACACCAAGATTGCCGAACCAGCCATGATGAGAATGCCTACGCCCAATGTCCACAGGTGGGGTGTCTCCGCGCCCGTGTTCAGGAAGGAATAGGTCCAGAACATGGCAAAGAAGGCTATTAGATAACCTACGAGATAGAGACCATGTGCATATCGCTTGCGCTCAGCAACTTCGATGACGACGCCACGTCGCCTTGCGGGTTGGTCACGGTCGGCAGCGAAGGCGATGAGGGCGAGAGCGAGGAAGCTCCATGTAACGCCAAATTGAGATTGGGTGAGCGGTTTTCCCAAAATCTGGTTACCGTAAAACATCCACCCCATCGTGTAGGGGAAGAAAGCCAATGCAGCCGCAATATAGGAGAATATATAGTAAATCTCGTGCTTGCGTAATACCCATGCTGAGATGCCATAATAAAGCACCCCCAGCCATTGGAGTGAAATATATACCAACCCTTCGTTTTGGCTGCTTGCGGAAGCGGTTGGGCTCGCCAGAGTTTCGATCGTAAAGGGCAAACTGAGCATCAATCCCAGCAGGACGTAGCACTGCCCGGCTGTGTGAAAGGCCCAAGTATAGGATCGGTCAATTTCCTCCAGCCAGAGCACGATCGCAATGAAGACCAGGCCCGCGATGCCAAACCCCAGCCATTGGAAACCTGCCGTTGTATCGGGAATATTCTTCAGGACGAGAATCAGCCAAACGGGGAAAGTCCAGGCTATGAACCAGATAAAGGCTGCACGTACCATTTTTTGGAGAGAGAATACTTTTTCGCCAAAAAGGAAGTTGAGTACTTCGTCCCAGGTGTGGTGATGCTTGCGGTGGACGAGAAATGCCGAGGCAATTGCCATGAGAATACCGAGACCCAGCGTCCAGGAGAGCGTAACGGAGTCGAGCAGGGTCCAGGAGATGGCGAAAAGGGCGAGAATATATCCCCCCAGATAAAGCCCATGAGCGTAGCGTATCCTATTTTTATCCAGCAGAACAGCGACAGCAAAATGAATAAGCGCCAATGCTGACCAAGCGATTCCAAACTGGAGGGTGCTGATCTCGGTATGTGCGATGAGTGCCAGCGTGTAGGGGAAAAAGGCGACGAAGGGTTCAAGGAAAAGGGGCAAGCGACTGCGGTATAGGCGAGTAGCAAGGATGAGAAGTGCCACAGCCAGCGTTTGGGCAAGAATGGTGGAGAAGAGATTTTCGGGAGGGTTGCCTAAAAATGCCGGCACTGTGAAGGGAAGAGTTAGCAATAGGCTGAAAGCGGTGAGGATTGCCGCCCCAATACCGAAAGGCAGACGCAGATGTGATAGCCAGCTTTCTGATTTTTTCCAGTTGATGCCACGCTCGGTGAGGAGATAGGCAAATCCCAGCCCGATCCATGCAGTGGCGAGGTAATTTTTAGGGACTTTAAAGAGGGTGAGTGCCTGCCCGAAAGCAATGGCGAAGATCAGTGCCGAAAGGTATGCAAAAAGCCTTGTGAGAACGCTGACTTTTTGGAAGCGATAGACACTGAAGGTGTACAGACCGCTCGCGAGAAGAGGAACGACGATGCCAACCCAAGGTAAATCTATAGGGAAGGAGTCAAAACGTCCGAACAGGGAAGCGGCTACGGCAAGGAGGGAGACGCTATATCCCGTCACCAGCACAGGGATAGCAAGTTGCCAGTTTCGGTGGCCTTTTTTCTTCTGCGTAAGCCAAAGCCCTACGGGGATATAAATGATACTTGCCAGTAAGAGGTATGCCAGCGTGTACCCATGTTCTGTAAACGGGTAGAGTTCGAGCGAAAGCTCAATGGGGAAGAGGAGAAGCAGTGCGGCAAGCGTGACTTCTTCTTTTCTCTTGTAGGTGAAGGCAAGGGCAATGAACACTACTACGCTGAGATAGAGCGTGGTGAGCAGTGACCAATACTCGCTGTGTGTCAGGTAAATACCCAGGAAGATCAGGAGATAGGCATAAAAATGGAATGGGAGACGATAATTTTTGTTCCGCTTTACGAGGAATTGACCTAAAGCCACATAAAGCAAAGCTACTCCGGCAAAGACTGCCCCCATCCAAACTTGTGGATAGATGCTGCCTGTCCATGCAGCGGCTGCCCACAGAATGGAGAGAAATCCTGTAATCCAAATGAAGATGCTTTCATTTACTGGGGAGGGGAGAGCTTTTTTGATAGGTTGAGCGATAGCGGGGAGGCGGTCTTCATCGTAGAGGAAAGCAGAGAGCGTATAAAAAAGTATCGCTCCGCCCAAAGCCGTCAGAATAGGAAGACTGCTCAAAGCAGGGTCATAATTCACCAAAAGAGTGATCAAAAGCGGAAAGAAAATAAACTGCGCCCAAAGGATGAGTGCTTTTCCGTATTTTTCAGCTTTGCGCAGAAGATAGGAAACGCCTAAATAAGCCAGCCCCAACCCAGCCCAGGCTGTCATCATCCAGATGGTACTTTGCAGTCTTTCTGCATCCTGCAAGAGGCGATGAGTTGCAAACAAAAATGGGATATTGAATAGTCCCGCTCCGAAAAATAGCAGGAATGCCTTCTCGTAGAGCCAAGCAGAGCCAGCGAGAACAACGCTTGCAATCGTCAGCGCAGTCACCCCTGCCCAAAGGTCAGTAAAGAGTGTGAGCATCCCCACCAATGTGGATAAACCTGTTAGCCCAAAGCCTGCGATATTAAGGGCGATCAGGTAACCACGCTTCCAGGAAGTTTTCTCTTTCTTGGTTTCTTTTACTTTCTGTTCTTTTTCTATCAGCGCTTTATTTGCTGATTCTTCAGTTGTTTTAGGAGGAAATATCTTGAGGAGATTGAATTTTTCTGCCAGCAGCTTCCCGCCAACAAAATAGGGAATGGCAAGAATGCTCCCCGCAGTAGCGTACCATTCCAAACTCAGATCAATGGCAAAGAGAGAAAACGCTACAGTGCCGATCATACTCCACGAGGCGGCATGGGCAAAAATAGTGGCGGGGAATTTCCAAGCCAGAAGGGCGTAGCCAAACGCTGCAAAAGCGAAAACGCTCACCTGCGCCCAAGCAGAAGCACCGGGGATAAAGCTCACGAAGGTCATGCTCGCAGGGATGGCGATCTGGGGCAAATAACGTGTTGCACGAGAAAATCTCAGCCACGCCCCTTCTTTTTCAGATAGTTTGACAGCCAATGCTATCACCGCTGTGGCTGTAGCTGTTATCACAGCAACACTCCACTCGTAAGGGATAGCCAACAAACGTGTGAAAGCTAAAACCGTGCTGCCAACACCGATCAAGGTCAGGTAGTCAAAAAACTCTCCAGGAATACGCCAGGTAGTGGTTGCATATGTAATCAGACAGATAACAGAAACGAGCAACCAATAAGCATTGCCTTCGATCTTACCCTCAACACCGCCGAATTGATAAATAGCGGCAAAATCGACGGCAACCAATAAGGCACCGATCCCTGTCAGTACATCACCAGCCTGAGGTAATTTTAGTTTGGAGCGCACCGCCCAGCCAAGAAAATAGAAAAGAGTGGGCACAGAGAAAATGAGTGTCAATTGAAGTACTTCTGGGAAAACGTCCCAAAAGCGGACAACAAGGATCGTCGCAGAGACCACGATCATAAATGCGCCAAGGTAGAGTAATCCACGCAGGAGGGCACCCGAAACCACCATCTCGACAGTTTTCCCCCAGAGCTTGCCCCATTGAATAGGCGGTCGCTTTGGTTTTGGCGCAGGCTTTGGCTTGGGCGTTGGGCGAGGCGTAGGCACTGCTTTTTTCACGGCAGGTTTCGCTACAGTCGCAGCAACGGCTTTAGCGGGAACTGGTTTCAGGGGCGCAGGCGCTGCATCCACAACGGGGTCAGGCTCAGGCTGCGTCCGCTTCGTCAGCTCATCGTTCAGGTGGTCTCGCAAGGCGATGAAATCCCACGAGGGCAGGTGCGCTTCCCAATCCTTCAGAGAGTTCAATCCGAAACGGATCGTCTCCTCCTCTGGTATTTTCTCCAGCTTCAGATGTTGCCCGGCCAATTCCTTTAAAAGTTCTTCGATTTGCGGGCTAAGATGCGCACAGATTTTTTTCAACGCTGCGGATCTAACGGATGAGTACTTCCCCGACCAAAGCCATCTTTCCGACAAGTCGTAGAAAGCCTGTAAAGGAGCCAACTCTTTGGCAACTTCCTGCGGATCGCGCTTAATTTCGTCTTGCTGAGGGGGAAATAATCTTTCTCTCAGCTTCGACAGCTCTGCCATATAAGGCGTCCGATGCTCCTCAGTGCCTCCCCAGCTTTTTGTTTGCTCAAGTAAAAATTCTAGCTGGCGTAGCCTAAGTACATCTTCAGGGGCGTAGCTTTCCCCACAAGAGCTACAGACTTTATCGTCTGTTTTTTCCAAGTCTCCACATTTGGGACATAACGACAATTCTTTAGGTGAAATTATTTTCTCAGCAAGAGCTGGGGCCCTAAGGGCGGTGGCTCTTGCTTCTACTTCTTTGCTATCGGAAGTTTCTTTTTTCTCTTCAGTTTCAATCGGTAGTACTGGTGAAACCGCGAACCATTGCATTAGTGTACATTTGCCTTTTTTTGCTTGACTTTGCCCCAAAAGCGTACCGAAAAACCAAATAATTAAAAGCAGGAAGGCAGCAAGAATCGGGTCCTCATGAAAGATCAACGCAGTCAGGGTTCGCAGACCGACAAGCAGCATAGCTTGTCTGCCGTGCCACGAAATGAATTGATCTCTTTTATTCGTAATGGGGATCAGTAATATCAAATGCCACCCTGCTGACATTAAAACGGAAAAAACTTCATCATAGGTATTGTCGTAAAACAAAGACAATGTGGGAATGGTAAGTATAGGAGAGAACCAAAGCCAGTTATACCAGTTACGAGCTGTTTTTATATCCATAACATTTTCCCTTTTCTATGACCTAATTATGGCAATTATAACAACTGTACCATATAAATAACATTTGCAGGCGGTTGGGAGTGTCTAAAACAGCGGTTATATGAAATCAATTAAGTGAGCAGGATATTT
>JABGQT010000182.1 GCA_018648685.1 Anaerolineae bacterium | reverse complement strand
TGACTGGATGGCGCAATTTGCCAGGTTCTTTGGCTTTTTTTCCGAAACGTCCATTCATCCATTCATAGACCGTCATTGGACGGGATATGCCCAACCAATTGGCTATCTCAGCATAACCACCAGGCACAGTGCAAATATCTCGTTGCTCATCCTGCCCCTCGTAGCAACGGTCTCGCAAGAGGATATACATCCAGGCTGGGCCTGCACCCAGGTGAGGGAGAATATGTTCTAAGAAAAATAATGAAACCACGATCTGGTCGTTTTGCGGCATGAGGTGCATGCGTAGTCTTTCAGCAAAAGCCTCTAGCTGCGAAGGGGGCAACTCCCCTGAGAATAAATACCGCACGATCTCAGCAACATCCATCGGCTTGCCAGATGGGCTATTTTCTTGTTGAGATGCAAATAATTCACTTAGAGGTGTTTCGCAAGAAGCAGCTAAAACCCCAGCCGGACCATCATAGGCTTCAATGCCAGACCGCAGCCATTGCGCTAGAGAAAAAGCATCATCACTGGTTAAGGGAAGCGTCATGGAAACGGAGTATTTTCTCGGTAGGCGACGCGGTTGTGTACCATCTGCCCACTCTGGCACAACCGTTTTTGAAGTCACCAGTCCAGCGAGTTTCTCCCAGGTTTTCTCTCGCTCAACCCTATACCAAAAAGTACGCTCACCAATCCCACAAAGTGCAGCGATTTGTTTTCCTGAAAAGCGGGCTGTCTTTTGCCCAGTACGTGCCCCTTCCGTGTACGCAGCTTGGCGAAATCCCACATACATCCAGCCCAGATCAGGCCCTAGTTGGCTGAGGTGTTTTCGGAAATAGCCGGGCAAATAAACGGCTCTGTCTGGACGTACCACTTGATAATACAGGGAGGAGATTTCCTCGCTTGAGATGGCAATCTCTTTTACGACAAGCTTATCTTCATTGTCTTGTGAGATTTCACTTTGCGCAACGACAAACTCAACCTGCACAGTTTGATTCATAATCCCGATCAAGAGGCGTGAGGCCGTGCTCGTTAGCCGGCTTTCCAGCCAATCACGGGCATAGGCATTGCGCACAGAGATCGTCAGGACATCGTCTTTGAAGTCCATAGCATTGGTATCGCGCACCCAGGTATCAAAAGAAGCACGCGGCATTTCCATTTGCAGTTGTCCCAAAACGATTTTCCAGGCTTTTTGAATATCCATAAAAAGGTCTCTTTTAGCCTACCCGTGTCAGCACAAGGCATGAGCCTGCGCAGCTCCGCTTAGGGCTTCCTGTGGCTTTGACGTAGACGGCAACGTAGGCGGGTATGTAGACGGAACGTAGACAGAGCGTAGGCGGCACGTTGTCACTGCCGTCTACGCTCGATATTTTTGGAAAAAACTTTACGAGGATTTGCCCACCCATCAAAATTTTCCATTCGGCACCAAACTGTAGCTCGTTGCTTTTTCAACAGGCTGGAGTACCAATCTACCACTGCCGTAAGCTTTGAGAGCATATTGCAAAAAGGCAGAAACGAGTTCCCCTACCGGAATATCCAGGCCTTTCTCGGATGCCAGTACGCCTATCTCATCTTTGAGTTCAGCAGAGAAATTTCGCCAGGTGGTTACTACACGCCAAGAGGCTTCTTTGGATGGCTTTCCCCTACCTGTGTTTCTTCCCTTTCGTTTGGGCGCAACGCCTTTCGGAAAAAGCGTCATCCGCAGGCGTTCTGGGTTAGGTCGCGGGTCTAGGTTGAGATCACCACGACTGTATGCATCCAGCCCATACTCAAGCAAGGCACGCGCTACTTCCCCCACAGGAACACGTAGCTCTTCTGCAAGCTGACGCACCTGCAAGGCCGCCTTCGGATCGACACCACGATAGACCACCTTCTCTTTCTGATGATCTTGTTCCCAATCCCGTTTGCGCTGGCGCGGTTCTGCTACAGGTAAAGAATCATAAATATCCGGTGGTTTGGAAATAGAGGCTGCACTGGGAGGCGGACTACCAAAAGGATTTCGTCGGTCGCTCATTACCCCTCCTAGAACTTCGTTACCAATTTAGCCAAGCTCATATATTCCTTGGCAGAACGACACTTCTCATCGTATTCAAAGATGGTCTTCCCTGATGCCGCGCATTCTCGCAAAATCGTTGCTCGGTGAATCGGTGCCAGAACACTTTCTCCAAAACGTTCTTTCAGTGCTTGGTTGGTGATTTTGCTCTCTCGGGTTTGGGCATCATAAAAGGTTGGGAGAATGCCAAGTAGTGCCCCTTTCCAGCCCTTCTTTTGCTGCAAGATGCTCATCATATGGGCAACCTTGCCCACCCCCTCAGCGGAGAGAAATTCGGTTGCGGTTGGAACGATCACCAGATCGGAGGCCCAAACCGCACGTTCCTGAATACCGCCCACGCTGGGAGCGGTGTCAAAGATGATATAGTTCAGCCCTTCTCTGAAGAAACGTTTGATGGCACTACGAATGGAAGAGACTGGTTGGTTTTGGGCATTCAGGACAGTTTGGGCTGCCATCGTCTGCTGGTCTCCAGGATAAAGATAGAGACCATCCCGCCCGGAAGAACGTACCCAGGATTGAACAAAGTTGGTTTCTTGAGCAGAGGAACCCATGGTGAGTAGATAGAAAACACCCGATTCTGGGTTACGCCCAAGCGCAGTAGCAGACTGTCCTTGTGGGTCCAGATCGATCAGCAAAACTTGCTTGCCACGCAAGGCAAGCCCATGTGCTAGAGAGACCGCGGTGGTGGTTTTGCCCACCCCGCCTTTTTGATTGGCGATGCAAATTACTTTGGTTGACATTTGTTTTATCCTTGAACCCCTATCTAAAAGAGATAGGGAAAAAAAAGTCGCTAAGACATTTTTATATGGATGTGAGTTTTACCTGGAAAATGGTTTATTTAGCCAAAAGGGAAATAATTATCCCTAGTAAGATAGGGGATACAAAAAGTAGTAGCCCCATCAAAAGAGATTCTCCCATTTCAGCTTCCGTTCATGTTCCCATCTGTGTCAGGATGGGGCGGTTGGTTGAGAGGGGAAGGGCTTTCCTGTTCTATCTCAATCATTCCAAGACGTTCCAGTTCTTTGCGAATAATTAGAGAAGCTTGCGCTTTGGGGACTCGATATTCCTGCTCTGCTAAAGTTTTGAGCGCGATAGATTCGTGTTCATTTAAATAGATAATCAGTTTTGTCATATTGACCTCGTCTTTATAGAAATGGTTAAAATGTCGTAGCGACTTTTTACCAAGCGAGCGTCAAGTAATTCATTGCTTTGATTTGTAGTAATTCAATAAGAATTGTTTTTCTCTGCTTTAATTTGTGTTTTCAGGAAATTTCCTAGTTAAACACAAAATCAGCCTCCATATTTTATGGAGGCTGGTAATAAAGCAGGATAAAAGCAAAACTGAATTCCCCGTTATTTCCTTTATTTATTCAGTTTGTATCAAAAAGAAATTTCTTCTTATTTTCTTGTTGGTATTTTAGATTCTCTTTTTTTCTTAAGTTTGGCTCGGCGTTCCAATTCTTTCAAGGCACGCTTGCGCCAGGTTCTATAGTAAGACTGCTCCGACATCGCTGGAGAGCCATCAGGGTGGGTGCCTAGTTTTTCAGAAATCACATCTGCTAATGTATACGCATCTACGCCAGGTTCACGAGATTCCCATCTAATTGCTACAGGTAGCCAGTCATCTAAAACAAAATCTGGTGTCCTTCCTCTCCGGTTGGGTTGGTTTACCAAACTCATAACTTCTTCATAATCCATATCAAGATCAGCAGTCGTCTCTATATTTTCAGGATCAGAGGCTTCTTTATATAGCTTCTCATATCCCCAAATACGCATCAGGACATCTGCTCCCTTGTTTTTCTGAGATGTATTGAAAACAGATTTTTGTTCTCGTATCATCCTGTCTGTTTTAACCCCAACAAAGATACCAAGAGCTATCCATGCCAATAAGAAGACAACCCCTAAAGTCAAGCCTATTTCAGCTGCTCCTATACCAAATGTGAGTTTTACTTTTTGATATAACCAGAAAAAAGGGATCAGCGAAAGCAGACCTGTAATAATTAAAGCTAAAATCAACCAAAGTTTTTGAGTGATTCCATATTTGGGAGAACGAAGAACAGTATAAGTTTCCATCTGTTAATTTTACTTGAGAAAAGGGCTTTAGACGAATTGTCTTTACTTTTTACTATTGGCTATTGTTGTCATGGGCACGTTTTTACCTTGAGCATTTATTCCACAAATAACAGGCGCATAAATGAGATGTACTTTCCAACAATCCGATTTCTTCCACTAAAAGTACAAATCATAATGAGCTTATTCTTGACTCTTAGCAGGTAGAACTAAGACATGAGAGATCTATTATGAGTTGTGAACATTTTCTTGATCAATTTAAAACCAAACTAAATACAGAGGGTCTAAGAGGCCAAACTGTTCGTTCATATATAACAGATGCTCAGCAGTATTGTGAGTGGCTAGATAAGTATAGAGGTATATCTGTTGAAAATGCTAGTCAAGGTGATGCAAAAGCATTTCTTAAATATCTAAAAGAGGAAATACACGAGCTTCGACCTGGAAAATTTGGAACTTACAGCCTTTCCACGATTAGGCGAAAAATAGGGGTTTTGAAACGGTTTTACTATGCTATTTTAGAGGAATAAATATGAACCCCTTTGAGAATATTCAAGTTCCAATATCTAACTCTATGCCCAAGAAAAAAACACTATCAACACAGAATCTCCGGAAACTCTTGCTGGCTCCAAAGATAAGAGAGCCTATAGGTATTCGAGACAGAGCTTTACTGATATTGATGGCTATCTATGGTTTGGAAGTATGGCAGATTGAGCATTTAGATATGGGACATATAGATACTAAGCATGAGACTATCCAACTACAGGATCGTGGAGGTAAAACCAATATACTTTTTGTCGATGAAAAATTAATGGCTTTTATTGTCAAATGGTTACGGACACGAAGTTTATTCAAAATGGATACACAAGCTGTTTTTATTAGTATGCACTGGGTATCAGGCAGAGGGGAGCCGGGCAAACGTTTAAGTCGGCGAGGTATTCGTTTGATAGTAGATGGGTATTTGAGGGAGATAGAAATTAAAAAACTTGGTTTCAGTTGCAAAAATCTGAGCCAGTTAGCAATGCAATCTCCGATACAAATTTTAGAAAATGTTTTGAGTATTCCAAACTGATAAAAGGAACTTCCTTACGCAAAAGAAAACACCATGTTCACTAAACTGAACATGGTGTTTTTCTTTAAATATTAATAAATGTACTCACAGAAGAATGCGGCAATGGTATAATATAAGGGTCGTACTCGGAATTCAATTAACAGCAAAATAACATCCAAAGATGTGACCAAAAGAGCTACCTTAGACCTCATGGTTTTGAAATTGTACTGACCACATGGTTATCAAAATCGAGTTCCCGTGAGGTCTACAGTAGGTGTTTTTCTCTTCTAAGTTCACATCCGTGAGGTCATGGGTTCGAGTCCCTTCGCGCCCATATTGAGAGTCACTAGAAATAGTGACTTTTTTCTTCTTACATATGACCTCATGGTTTAGGAGACAACATAGCCGTGAAGTCAATTGTTCCCAATCGTAGACTACAGGCTAAAATTATTTCTAGGCAAAAAAGGCTGCAATATCCCAACTCCAAGTCTCTGCACGATCCTATCCCACATCCTGAAATTAGCTCGTACTATTATAGATCTGGCGGGGGAGGAAAACATATAGGTTCTGTTGATATTTGTGAGATACTAGGAGTATGTCAAACGCAACTCTTCGTACAGATCAATGGGAAAAGTTCTATGTTTTCCTGAAAAAACATCCACGGGCTTACGCTGGAGAAGAAAATGCTTGCTGTCTCTTTGTAGAAGGTGTTCTCTGGATCACACATAGCGGAGCCCAATCGTGCTTCTTGCCTGAAAAATATTAGGAAAAAAACATGAGAGAAAAGATCAAAACGATCATCAGAGAAGCGAGTTGGAAAAGAATTCTCAAAGAATATATCACCATAACCATTGGTGCGTTCATTCTAATTATCGGTATCGATGTTTTCTTCGTGCCATCGAATATCGCACCAGGAGGCGGTGTAACTGGTTCGGCAATTATAATTAATCATTTTACAGGCTTACCAGTTGGCTTGATGATGCTTATTCTTAACATCCCCCTACTCGTTATAGGATTTTTCTATTTAGGACGCTTCAACTTTCTTGTCCGCACACTCTATACTGTTGTTATTTATAATCTGGGGATAGATTTTTTCGCCCATATACTCCCCACAGGTATCACAGACGATTTGCTTCTCAGTGCCCTATATGGTGGCATCTTAGGCGGTATAGGCACAGGGTTGATTTTTCGCGGTCGCAGTACTACAGCAGGTCTTGCTATCATAACGCGTGTCTTACAGTTGAGAACAGGACTACCAATCAGTCAGGCTTATATCGCCACAGATGGCGTAATCTTATTGATTTTTGGGCAAGTTTTTGGCTGGGATCGCGCCCTCTACTCTTTTTTAGCACTATTTATTTTTGGCTTGGCGACCGACTATATTCTCGAAGGGCCGAGCATAATCCGTACGGTTTTTATCGTTACAAACTCGCCAGATGCTATTTCTCAAGGCATTTTTGCGCGTCTCGGTGTGGGGGTAACCTCTTGGTCAGCGCAGGGGATGTTTACGAAAAAAGAACACGCCGTTCTCTTTTGCTCAGTCATCCGCTCAGACGCAAATACCCTTAAAAATATCATCTCTGAGATTGACGAGGAAGCCTTCGTTGTCATTGGGCAGGGACATCAAGCCAGCGGCGGAGTTTTTCGGAAGCTCGCAGAGAAAGAAAAGTGATATAGAGTGACAGGACGAAAGGAAGCGCACGTAGTTTTTGCTTGTTACCGTTTATAGAATATTTTCTCGATAATAAGCATTTACCATTAAACAAAAAAAGCTCATCGCATTCTAGTGCGGTGAGCTTTTTCTTTGTAGTATAGACCGCTCAAATAATAGATACCTTCTTCATCGTTTCTGGGATTGGAATATCGAGCAATGTACAAACTGTTGGGGCAAGTTGCAGATGAGAAACGGTCTCGCCAGTATCACCCTTCCCTTGAGAATCCGGGCGAATTATATATAAGGGGACTTCGCGTACGTCGGGAGTGGTTCCGCCGTGCATTTTATCTACGTTCATCCCATGGTCACTGGTAACGATGATGTTGTAGCCGCGCTCAATCCATTCGGGGATTAAGTTAGCGAGCATTACATCTTGCCGGATGGCGTGAACGCGATATTCTTCGGAATCTGCACTGTATTTATGGCCGGTATCATCCATGCCCATTGGGTGGACGAGCAAATAATCGGGGTTGAATTTACGGACCAGCATACCTGCTGTGGCGAAGAGTTCTGAATCTGGATAGGCATCGTCAGAGTAAAATCGTCCATGCTGGATGAGGAGAGATTCGTCGTCCACTTCTCGGTCATTCACCATATCGTAGGGGGCGTTATTATATAGTTCTGAAAACCAGGAGTAGGCAACGGCCGCGGTAATTTTCCCTGCATCTCTGGCTGCTTGAAAGATATTTGGCTGATCGGAACGCCGCACAACGTAATTAGAGTACACACCATGCTCAATAACTGGCAGCCCCGTATGTGTGGTTTCGTACATCGGGCGTGACATAGAAGGTAATTCGCCAAGAATTTTATAAAGATCGGCTAATTTCGATTCAACCAGATGTCCCAAGAAGCCCATCTGCTCAATAGCGGTGTCGTATCGTAAACCATCGGATAAGACTAAGATAACTTTATTCATCTTTTACCTTTTGTGTTTTGGTTTGAGGACAAAAAATAGAATGTCACGCTACAAGCGTGACCTACATACTCTGGTAATCGTAGAACACTTTTTTAACGTGATATTCATAGAATAGAAATGGAGAATTACGAAGTTTCTCTTCCAACTATCGCTTATTAAGGGGAAACAGGTCAAAAACACGTGCGAAGCATTCCATCCGATTAATCTTTAGGGTGAACCAGGAGAAGAGGTATATCCACTTTTTGCATGACTTGTTCAGCAATATCCGCAAAAAAGAAGCGAGAAACGCCCACGCGCGCGCGCGTAGACATGGCGATCAGGTCAATTTTATCCCGCTTTGCAATGCGTACAATCTCACTAATCGCATCATCAACAAAACAAGTTTGCACGGAAACCTCGTATCCCTTTTCCTTCAAAGCGTTCGTCTCGGCGAGTAGAGCAACTTCGACATCCGCCTGAATGCTGTCTTCTTCTTGGCTGGCAAAAACAGGATGTGCCTTTGGCCCCAGCGGCTCGCCCTCTGAGGCAAGCGCGTAATCAGAGCGATAATCTGTAGCGGCGAAACCTGAGCCTTTGGGCGGCTTGGTCACATAGTAGAGGGTGAGTTTGGTTTCTTCTGGTGGAAAAAACTTCTCGATTTCTGCCAATATTTTATGGCTGAAAGTGGATTTTGTGAGGGGAACCAGGATTTTTTTCATCATCGTACGCTCTCCGTTTTTAGCTATTTATACTCCGATAAGGATGCTACTAATTAATTGGCATCTACTGAAGTTGGCATTTCTGCCCCCTTTAACGTAAGTGTTTTCGCAAAATGACAAGCTACAAAATGATTATCTTCAATCTCTTCCCATTTTGGGATGTCTGTCTTGCAATTATCTTGCGTATAGGGGCAGCGAGTGTGGAAGCGACAACCAGAGGGAGGATTAATAGGGCTGGGAATTTCGCCGTCCAGATGCACAGGGTTCATCTCTTGATCTGGGTTTACTTCTGGGATTGCGGACATTAGCGCTTCGGTGTAAGGATGTTTTGGGGCGTAAAAAAGGTCTTTTGTGGGAGCTAATTCAACGAGTTGTCCCAAATACATCACTGCTACGCGTTTGGAAATATGCGCTACTACACTTAGATCGTGGGCAATAAAAAGATAGGTGAAGCCGAATTCTGCCTGCAAATCCATGAGCAGGTTGAGAATTTCTGCCTGAATGGATACATCAAGCGCAGAGACAGATTCATCGCAAACGATAAACTGCGGGCGTGAGACAAGAGCGCGTGCAATGCCGATGCGCTGTCGCTGACCGCCACTAAAGGCATGAGGGAAACGGCGCAAAAACTCCAGGTTGAGTTTGCAGAGTGCGGCAGCTTCGCGCACACGCTCGTCAACTTCGTCACCTGTTGCTAGTTTTTGCGCAATGAGGGGTTCGGCAATAATATCTCGTACCGTCATACGCGGATTCAGCGAAGAGTAAGGGTCTTGAAAGATCAATTGCATGTGCTCACGAAAACCCCGCATCTCTTTATCTGTTAATTGAGATAAATCGAAGGTTTCATCATCCACATTAAAGGTGACTTTTCCAGCGGTGGGTTCAATTGCACGCAGAATAGAGCGACCTACAGTGGTTTTTCCTGAGCCACTTTCGCCAACTAGCCCTAGCGTTTCACCTTTTTCGATATAAAAACTAACCCCATCAACAGCTTTTACATATTTTGTAACCCCACCGAATAAATTTTTGCTACGAATCGGAAAATGGACTTTTAAGTCTTTGATTTCAAGTAAGGTATCAGACATCTTTTTCCTCGTGTAAGAAACAATATACGGTATGGGTCTCGCTAAGTTGGGTTGGTTTTGGCATTTCGATATCGCAGATGCCGGGCATCACTTTTTCGCAGCGTGTATAGAATGGGCAGCCAACGGGTCGTGACAAGGGGCTGGGAATATCGCCACTGATGGCGGTTAATCGTTCTCCAAGCCGATCCAGACGTGGGATAGCTTCTAATAAAGCTTGCGTATAAGGATGCTGTGGCTGCTGAATAATCTCTTTTGTTTTTCCTCGCTCCAGAATTTTGCCCAGATACATGACCTCGATTTCATCTGCTACTTGAGCGATTACGCCTAAGTTATGCGTGATGAAGATAATTGACATCCCCAACTCTTCTTGTAGCTCGTTCATCAACTCCAAAATTTGGGCTTGGATGGTCACATCTAAAGAGGTGGTTGGTTCATCTGCGATTAATAGCGAAGGATTCATTGAGAGGGCTACTGCGATCATCGCGCGTTGACGCATCCCGCCTGAAAGCTCGAAAGGATATTGTCTAAAACGTTGGCGAGGGTTGGAAATCCCTACGCGGTCGAGCATGTCCACCGCAATTTCTTCCGCTTCTTCTTTGCTCACATCGCGATGCTGGAGAACCGCTTCCACAATTTGGTTGCCAATTGTGTATACAGGCGAAAAGGAACTCATTGGTTCCTGAAAAATCAAGGCGACTTCTCCACCGCGAATTTTACGAAGCTCACGGCTATTTGCTTTCAATTTCGTCATCTCAACAACTTTTCCGCTTTTGCGATGAAACTGAATGGATGAGCCTTTGTCGATGATCGAATTTTTGGGCAGAAGGCGCATGATAGACCATGTGCTCACGCTTTTCCCTGATCCGCTTTCGCCCACAATACCCAATGTTTGCCCGTGTTTAACAGAAAAGTCAATCCCGTCAACGGCGGTGATAATCCCTTCATCTGTTTTGAAAGAGATTTTAAGATTTCTTACTTCTAAGAGATTATCTTTAGTGATTTCTTTTGTATTTGCCATGAAATTATCTCCTAGCCACTCACTTGGTATGGATCTGCGGCATCGCGTAATCCATCACCTAGCACGGTAAAGGATAGCACTGCGACTACAACAAAAATCGCCGGAATAAAGAGCCACGGAGCCTGCTCAATAGCACGAACGGTCTGTGCATCTTGCAAGAGGACTCCCCAACTCACTGTTGGCGGGCGCAGACCCAACCCGACAAAACTGAGAGCCGTTTCACTCAAGAGCATAAATGGGAAGGAGATCACCAAGTCAACAATGATATAGCTCATAAAGGCAGGGAGTAGATGTCGTCCAATAATACGACTGGGACCTGCCCCAGCTAAGTTGGCGGCGATCACATAATCTTCGCCACGCAGGCTTAATAATTTACCTCGAATACGACGAGCTAAAGTAGGCCACCCAACGAGAGCCAGAACCAGCGTCATGGCAAAATAAACTTGAGTAGATGACCATTCTTTAGGAAAGGCTGCCGCCAAACCCATATAGAGCGGGATTACAGGAATAACGCGCACAATTTCGGTTAGGCGTTGAATAGCGTAATCAAGCCCACCGCCAAAATAGCCCGCTACGCCGCCTATGACCAAAGCCAAGACAAAGGCGATTACAACACCAAATATACCAATGGATAAAGATGTTCGAGTAGCAAGAAGAACACGTGAGAAAATATCTCGCCCTAAACTATCCGTGCCAAAGAGGTGAATTGAGCCTTCTTTTAAGCCGAAAAAATGTATATTTGTCTTGAATTTGCCCAATAATTTGTATTCTTCACCTTCGACAAAGAAATAAATATCTCGTCGGACAGATGGATCAATTTTAGTTTCCATCCGCAGGGTCTCTGGGTTACGCTCTGAGATTACACCGGGAATGAATGGGCGTAAGGTGCAGCCATCATCATTGCAAAACTGCGGTGCTTGAGGCCTAACCAAAACGGCATCACTGACACGGGTTGTGCCAGTATAGGGTCCAAAAAATTCAGCAAAAAGTCCAATCACAGCCATCGTGATTAGAATAATTGCACCCACTTGAGCAAGACGATGTTTGCGAAAACGCCACCAAATTAATTGAAATTGAGTAGCAGAGTAATAACGCTGCGCTTCTTCTGATTCCATTTGGTTAATAGGAGCCTGTGTTTCTTTTGGGGATAAATCAGTAGGTGTCATATCCCTTAACCTTCTATTAGCTTAACTCGCGGATCTAAAATCGCGAGAAAAATATCGGAGAGAAAATTCATAAAAACAATCATAAAGGTCAGGATGAGTAAAATTGCACCTGCTACAAACATATCTAAATCAAGATATGATTTAAGCAGAAGCTCACCTAATTCAGGTAAACCTAAAACAAGGGCAACAATCGGTAACTCCGAAAAGATACGATTGGCATCAAAACTCATCGTGCTAACAACAGGGTTAATGGCCAAGCGAGCGGGGTATTTGAGCAGCAACTTCCACTCAGGAACGCCGCGTGCGCGGGCTGCGGTCACAGATAAATTATTAAGTTCATCGAGCATGGTGGCTCGCACTGTCTGTAATTGAAAAGCGGTCGCGGACCAAGCTAAAATAATAGCGGGGATAATCAGATGCCCAAGAAGATCTTTCGCTTTTGCTATACTCCAGGGGGCATCGGCGTATTCGGGTGAAAAAAGCCCGCCAACAGAGGAGTCGAAAACAGTGATGGACACATAAAGCAAGACCAACGCCAGCAAAAAATTCGGCAGAGCAAATCCCAAATAGCTAAACACAGTTAGCGCATAATCTTCAGCGGATCCGCGCCTGATAGCCGCATAGATTCCCACCGGTATCGCCACGAGATACGTCACAATCAATGTGGAGAAAAGAATTGCGAGCGTTAACCAGATTTTTTGCCCGATTACATTGTTGACAGAAGTTTGAAAAGCAAAGGCTTCACCAAAATCGCCGTGTAAGACAATGCCGCTAATCCATTTGAAATAACGCTCTGGGGCAGGGCGATCAAGCCCGAAATTTGCTCGGATATTATCAAGGTCGGCTTCGGTGATTTGCGCGCCTGTCCCTGAAAATTTACGAAACGCCCATCGTTCGGCATAATCCCCCGGCGGAAGTTCCATAATAACAAATACCATAATCGACACGAAAAACATGGTGATTGCCATGCCGATTGTACGTTGAAATAAAAATTTGACCATCTTTTCTTCTCCCTTGTAGTAAGGGCATTACCCCTTATGAGATAAAAGAAAGAGCTAATGCCCTTACTACGAGGATTAAATATGAGGATGTGAGAAATACTGTTTTTTATGGGATGAAAAGCCGCGTCGCTCGCGTTTTTAACTTGCTTGCCATCTATCAACATTGTCGCTGGCGTAGACTTAATTTTGCTCACGCCGCGAATCTGTTTGGGATCCGACACCCCAGCCCAAATCACGGGTGAAGCGGAACGTGTCCAAAATTTTAGAAAAAACCGACAAGCCCATCCTAATAGTAACGCTCCGCGTTGCGACTTGTATCCAATCCAGAATATCCAACACAGAGCGTTAGATACAAAAAACCTGACAGGTCTTTACGACCTGTCAGGTTTAGTCTAATGATTATTCAGAGAAGTACCATTCTGCGGGGATCATGGGGTAAACACGATAGTAGTCATAGCTTACTACAGTGTAAGGACCAAAGTTATGCAGGCGGTTTGTGTGAATGATAGGCATTTGGATATTGCCTGCAATACCAATTTTGAGTAGATTATCTACATGAATATCAACAATCTTTGCACCTACGGCATCGCTTTCTGCTGAGCCGAGTGGGTATTGGAGGAATTCTGCGACAAGGTCGTACAATTCTTGTACATCGGCTGGCGGCTCAATACCTGAAGCTCCGTCCGTGTTATGCCATTCTTCCCATCCATAAGCCATACCAGGATTGAACGCATATCCGAAGGGTGGCAAAAGCATGGCGGTATCTAGCACAATAACTGGACCAGTTGTAGCATCATACAACCAAGTGACTACATCTGCCCCATTTGTTGTTCCTCTTTCACGATATTCGTCAGAGGTAACTTCTTTGAGGGTGGTTGCAACACCAGCGGCATCCCAATAGCTCTTTACCAACTCTTGAATTTGAGCAGGACCACTTTGGGTGGAGTATTGAAGTTCAATTGCAAGAGGTGAGCCATCGGCACGTTCTCGGAGACCATCGCCATCAACATCTACCAAGCCCATTTCGTCTAGCAATGCGTTTGCACCAGCCAGATCGTATTCAATGAAGGCGTTTTTGTGTTCTTCTGTGACGAAGTTGACAGTGTTGCCATCTGCGGGGGTGGCTTGCATGGGAGTTGCTTGTCCAAGATAAATCAACTCAACGATTTCGTCTCGGTCAATAGCAATAGACATTGCCTGACGGAAGCGAAGGTCCATGAAAATTTCGCGTAAGCCTTCATCTTCATGGGTCAAGTTGAAGCCATAGAACAAATTCGCACCAACACCAGAGCCTAAGTCAACGGTGTAATCACCATCTGCTTCGTGATCTTTATAGAGAGGGTAATCGATGATGGAGATCGACTGAACTTTATAGTCAACTTCACCATTGGTGATTTTTAGGTTACGAACTTCTGCGTCAGGAACGTAGATTTCGTCTTGTTCGTTGATATAGGGCAATTGATTGCCAGCAGTGTCTACCATGAAGAAGTAAGGATTGGCAACAAAGTGGCGGCCTTCGGTGGTCTCTTCAACCAAAATATGGGATTCAAGCGTGGGTTTTACATCGTCTGCTTTTTCACCAAGTAGTGGGGAGGGGACATCAGTCCAATCGCTGAGACCATAGTAGAGAGTGACGGCTTCAACAAAATCCATACCATCGGCAACTTTCTTATCAAAGAAATGTTTGGGCTGGAAGGGTTGGCGGAAGGAGGTTGCAAAGAAGCTCACAATGCCTGGAGTTGGCACGGGGAAGACGAATTTGACTGTTGTGTCATCAATCACTTCAACAGTCATTGTACCGTCGCCGAATTGAACCCAGCTAGGTGTATTTTCATAAATATCTGTGTTGAGAACAATCTCATTCATCCAGAAGGCAACATCAGCAGATGTAAAGGGCGCACCATCTGACCATTTATGGCCTTCACGAAGATGGAATGTTACTTCGGTGAAATCATCATTCCATTCCCAGCTTTTGGCGATATTGGGTTCAATTGTAACGTAATCATCGCTGTAGCGAACGAAGTTGACGTGGCGAACTGCCAAGAAGTCAGAAGTACCAGATTCTGTTGCGTTTGAAGTTGCGTGGAAAGTACCACCATATTGACCAACAGCCTCGTAAGGTACAACAACCAAAGGTTCAGCAGGAACACGTTCTTCTACTGGGGGCAATTCAGGATTGTTGCCGATTTGACCATTGAGGTCTGCCATGTCGGGGTTTCCTGAGAAAGACATGGTGCAACCTGCCATAGCTTCGTAATCTGCCAATTCGTAAATACGCGCATAGTCACCGTCGCCCAGAGCAACAGCGGCACAGCCACCATCTTCTTCTGCGGGAGCGGCGGGTTCTTCCGCAGGTGCGGCAGGTTCTTCTGCGGGGGCAGCAGGTTCACCGCCACCACAAGCACTCAAAATCATTGACGCGAGGATCATCAGGGTGACGATCCATAATCCAGATTTCTTTAACATACTCTTTTACTCCTTATATACATTGGATATTAGGTACAGATAGAACATTAAAACAAATCATTCTTCTTGCACACCACCTCCTTTAAACGGAAGAACGCGCACTAATCGTACAAGATATTTAGTTTTTGTTAAGTTAAGTTTTAGTTAATAAAAAAGGGAAAACAACCTCCAAACACGGACATTGTAAAGAAAAATTATAACATGGAGCTTTTGCGACAATCGGTACGATTCTTTTTAGGAGATGACAATCACTGAGTTACCGAATTTTACCTCCGGATCAATGATTGTCATCTTTGGATAAACCTAGTTTAAAAATCTACTGGATTTTTGCAAACGACCGTGAAGTCAGCTTGCTTGCCTTTGACAAACCTTTATACGGGCAGATTCATTTGCCTCCGCTACCCAAAATATGCCATCAACTGCTCAAGTCGCAAAACACCATCATAATCAATGCTTTCACCGCCTTGATTTAGTTCGCCTTTTTCATCATCCACATCACCAAGAGTGGTCGTAATGATATTAGCATCGGAAAGGTCTTCGCTCGCAGTATAGATATTCGTCGTCGCGACGATATTTAGTTCCGCCGCACGAGCAGCCAAAACACCATTGCGTGAATCTTCGATGACGATGCACTCATCAGGAGCAAATCCGCTTTTGGTGAGGGCTAAATTATAAATTTCGGGGTCAGGCTTCTTATTCTCAACAATATCGCCAGCCAGAACAAACTCGAATTTAATCTCTTTGAGCAAGCCATTGACCACAGCCTGCGCCGCTTTTTCATTGGAAGTGGTGCAGATGCCCAATAATAAGCCAGCGTCATTCACTTCTTTCATCAACCGCTTCACACCAGGGCGCAAGGGTAATTTTCCGCTCTCAATGAGTTCAACAAAAACCGCTGTCTTATGCTTATGCATCTTCTTAATGAGATCATCAATTTCTTCAGGAGCGATCTCAACCCCAAAGCCTTTCGTCTTAAGATGATGCTTCATCCGCTCTTTGCCGCCAGCGACTTGGAGAAGTTCGTGGTAATACTCTACATCCCACGCGAAATCGTAGCCGAAATCTTTGAAAGTCTGATTGAAAGCAACACGATGCCCATCACGCTCGGTATCAATAATCACACCATCTTGATCAAAAAAAACTGCCTTTATTTTTGCCATTAGATTTTCCTTTCTTATTTTCTCTGCCCCTCCCCTAAATTCCGATGTTGAATTTTAGGGAGACTAGGAGAAGACTGGGGTAAGAAAAGGCGCACGGTGTTTTTTCACCATGCGCCTTTATTATCTAATAATTAAGCGTAGAATTCAAGAATCGTTTCAACAGCCATACGATTCTCTTCTTTTGAGCCTAAAGTTAGGCGGAACCAACCATCGAAGCCATACATCTCAGATTGCGGGCGAAGAATGATGCCCTTCTCTTGAGCATAAGCGACCAGATCATCTCCCTTTTTCCCTGTGCCCGTTCCATCAAAAAGGATGTAATTGGAAGCAGAGTGGAAGACCGTAAAGCCAGGAATAACGCTGAGCGAACTCTCAATATATTCAACTTCGCTATTATTGAATTCAACGCGCATCTTCAGACCTTCAACATCTTCCAATGCGGCCAACGCCGCCCACATCGGGATCGTGCCAACATTCCAGGGCAATAATGCCGCAGAAATTTGAGCAATAACTGCCTCGTCACCGAGGGCATAGCCGAATCGCATCCCAGCCAGACCATAGGCTTTAGAAAGTGTGCGTGTGATTAACACATTCTTATACTTCTTGACCAAATCGACGTGAGATTTACCAAGACCAGCAAACTCAATATAGGCTTCATCAACAATGAAGGGGATGCCTGTCTCAGCGATTTTGATGAAATCATCTTTTGGCATAAAATTCCCTGAGGGGTTATTCGGGTTTGCAACGACGATGATCTTCGTCTTATCGGTGATCGCAGCCAAGATCGCATCAACGTCAAAGTTAAGTTTCTCATCAGCGTAGAGCATCGGAACGGAAACAAGTTTCCCGCCAAGTATGTTGCAGCGTAGCTTGTAGATCCCAAAGCAGGGGGTATGCTGAATAACTTCATCCCCAACTTCAAGGAAAGATCTGAAAATATTGTCGAAAACTTCGCTTGAGCCATTTCCGATGATTACATTTCCAGGGCCGTCCAATCTGTTGATCTCAGCAATTTTTGAACGCACAACCAAGCCTTGGTCCGGGTAGCGGTTTGCTTTTTTGCCGAAGTTTTGAATGGCTTTCATCACTTTTTCAGAAGGTTCAAAAGGATTCTCATTCGACATCATCCGATGCAGTTCTGGCTGGCGCCAAGCCAATTCAATATGCTCTGAAACATACATCGAAATCCCTTTGACCCAGGGAACAAAATACTCTTGCACTTCTTTGGTCATCTTATCTCTCCTTTACGCCTTGTCGGCACTTCCTAATATATCAATCCATCGCCCAACAACATTTCGAATGGCGTCTTTGACAACAATATCGATCTTGCCGGGGTTATACTGCTCTCTATTTTCTGAGATATAGCCATAAGTTGCATTGATCAGGGCGTATTTCAACTCAGTAGAAACATTGAATTTTGCGCCACCCATTTCAACAAGTTTGATCGCATATTCTTTGCTTAAACCCGTTCCGCCATGCACAACCAAGGGCGTTTTTACGCCATTGCCGTTTAGCATCTGGTTAATTTTGCCCAAGCGTTCAAAATCGACTTTAGGGTTTTTCGTTTTATAAACACCATGCGCAGTGCCAATTGCTGGAGCAAAAATATCTACGCCCGTGCGCTCAACAAAGTCGACGGCTTGTTGTGGACTGCAAAGTTGGGCTTCGTCCTCTGCCACAATAACCTGATCTTCCACGCCAGAAACCGTCCCCAACTCACCTTCAACAGAAATCGCGCCGAGCGCATGGCAATGATCCACCACTTGCTTCGTCTGGCGGATATTCTCCTCGTAATCTTGTTTCGAGGCATCGATCATCAGGTTTGTATACCCGGCATCTGCACATTCGATACAATATTCTACGCTCGTGCTATGGTCGAGATGCAAACAAATCGGAATAGGGGCAGATTCGGCTAATGTTCTATAAATAGAAACAAGCACTTCTTTACCTAAAAATTTGGAAGGGGTAACAGATGTCTGGATGATGAGCGGGGCATTCTTTTCAATCGCAGCCTCGACAACAGCTTCCATTTGAATCAAATTCGTGATGTTGAACGCTCCTACAGCATATTTGCCTTCTGCAGCTTCTAACATCATTTCTCTTGCGCTAACAATTGACATGACTTTCTCCTTAATTTTCTTTTTTGTGATAAATAGGATACAGAGAATCGCACCCGATTTGGGCTTGGGTGCTACCGTTTAATCAGCCGATTCTTGATGAAAAACGTATCCCGTAAAAAAACACTTACTAAACTTGCTCTAGCCATTGCTCCCACATCGCCCCTTTCATTCCCTGCTCTGTGCGGTTGAAATAAGTGTCGGCATAATCGCGAAAATCAAAATCAAGTTTTGAGATACCGATCTGCACCATTGCCCACATTGCCTCACGAAAATCGGAAATGATTTTTAGAATTTTGAGCCGCGCCCAATTAGCGGAGGTGACTTCGCCAAAATAAGACTCCAACAACCAGCGGTCTTGTTCATCGTTAAATTCGTGGTGAACGGAGAAATTTGCCAAATCAAAAACGGGGTCGCCCATCCCGGCGTATTCCCAATCTAAGATGCGGATTTCGCCATCGTCGAGGAAGTTGGCGTTGAGCAGGTCGTTGTGGCAAAGTTGTGGCGTAAAGGGAGATTTGAGTAAAGCGGATTCGGCTGTATTCATTTGCTCTATCAACCAATCAAAATTATCTGGAAAGTCAACATTAAAGCGATGAGCAATCTCGGTTGCATCTTCTACAACGCGGAAGGGGGAGAATATCTCGGGTATCGAATCCATTTTGTGGACGCGGCGAACTGTTTCAGCCACACGTCGGATATTTTCACGCTGACCAAGCTCCACAGGAGGTGGTAGCTTACCCTCGATAAAGCTGGTAACGAGATAACCTTCCGGTTCAATCACAAAGAAAACTTCGGGCCCGATACCTATATCCCCTGCAATCTGACTGACAGCACATTCGGTTGCCCGAACAATACCCAGTAACTCTGTATCTGCCCCAGGAATGCGGAGAACGAAAACATCCCCGTTTACTTCAATGCGAAAATTCTCATTCGTAATTCCGCCAGTAAGAGGGGATGTTTTTAAATCGGTTGCGTTAGCCCATAGTGGGACACGAGCAATTGCTTCTTCTATCGTCAGAGTCATAATTTGGCTTCACTTTTGCTTTGGGATTGCTTTGCGAGAGCAGACAAATAGTTAAACGTAGAATAATGTCGGCATTATATCTACAAAAGCGAAACTTTGCAAATAGTTTCATAATCTGCTACAATTTCTTCCATAATCGCTCAATCTCTGCCACTTTCTCATCTTTTATATATAATCTTGCAAGAATTGTGATCTGCAATAGTTTTGTTGAAAGCTCAACTTTCGCAAAGTTGCCGATGCCATACGCCAATTTATCTAAATCCTGAAAGTGATTGTTTTTATGCAAAAACCTCTTATCCCAGCCCAAAGACGCGAGCGAATTCAGGAATATTTGACGACTCATAGAGCAGCACGCCTTGCTGATTTGAGCGAGATGCTAAATGCTTCTGAAGCAACAATTCGACGTGATATTGAAAGACTTGAAGAAACTGGTTTTCTTGAGCGCACACACGGCGGTGCGGTACTTAGTCAACGCTTATCACGAGAACCAGAATATCAAAAGCGGCTGTTGAGCAGCCCTGATTCGAAGAGATTGATAGGACAGTTAACGGCTACGCTAATTGAAGACGGGGATGTTGTTTTTACAAATGGCGGCACGACTACTACAGAGGTTATTCGACATATTCGCCCAAATGCTGATATTACGGTAATTACTAATAATGTCTTTGCTGCTTTAGAAATTGACAATCTTGGTTTTGATCTAATTTTACTGGGCGGAAGATATTTGCCCATTTCCCTCTCTGTGGGTGGATATTTTGCTAATGAAAATCTTAAGCGAGTTTACGCCGATAAAACTTTCATTGGCGTGGATGGAATTAGTCTGAAATATGGTTGCACTTTTCCGACGAGTGCCGAGGCCGAAGTGGTACGGACAATGATGGGTCGGACTCGCGGTCCCGTTTACGTTGTTGCGGACCATAGCAAATGGGGGACTGTTTCTAATTATCAAGTTGCTGAAATCGAGAAATTTCATTCTCTGATAACAGATAGCGGATTTGATAGAGAAGCACAAGAATCTTTATTAGAACGTTCTATGGAGGTTCTAATTGCTGAGAAGGGTTTATAGTGCTCCCTTGCGAAAGTTTATTTTTCACTATCCCATACTCAGCTCTTCTCAAAAAACAAACAAAAAGGAAGACTAACATGTTCAAATTATTTAAGAAGAAAGAAGACAAATTCATTTTGCTACTTATTGAGCAAGCTGCTCTGACTTACAAAGGTGTTAAAGCTTTGCAAGAGTATATGAAAACGCATGACCATGATTTGGCTGAGCAATTAACACGGATAGAAAAAGAAGCGGACGAGGTACGGCGTATTTTGATCGATGAACTGAACCGTTCTTTCGTAACGCCAATTGATCGTGAAGATATTTTTGCACTTTCGCGCTCGATAGATGACGTTGTAGATTATGCATATAGCACGGTCAGCGAAATGGACGTGCTGGATGTAGAGCCAACGACTTTTATGACGCGGATGACTTCTCTTTTGAAGGACGCTACCTACGAGCTCTATATTGCAATGCAACGCTTGGAAGAGCATCCTGCTGTAGCTGCTGAACACTCTCAACGAGCAAAAGCGTTGGAGACGCGCGTAGAAAGAGTTTATCGAGAGGCAATTGCTGATATTTTCAGTGGCCCAGAAGATGTACATCACGTTTTTGAGATGCTAAAGCGCCGTGAAGTGTTGCGTCATCTTAGTAATGCGGCCGATCGAGTAGACGAAGCAGCAAATTTGATCGCGGATATTGTCGTAAAGACAAGCTAAGGAGCATGCTATGGTTATAATGCCTCCCATCCTCATAGTGATGATTGTTTTATCAATCATCTTCGACTTCTTAAATGGCGTTCATGATTCAAGCAATATCGTGGCTACGATGATCGCTTCACGAGCTTTTAGCCCTCGTATGGCTTTGGGGATCACGGCAATTGCTCACTTTATAGCCCCCTTTATCTTTGGCGTGGCTGTTGCAACCACTATTGGCCATGAAGTTGTAGCAGCGGAAGCGATCACGATCAATGTGCTTATTGCAGCCTTGGCGAGCGCCATTATTTGGAATCTTCTTACTTGGTTTTTAGGGATTCCAAGCAGCTCATCGCACGCGCTAATTGGTGGGATGATCGGTGCGGTGGGCATCGGTGCAGGTTTGGATGCGATTGAGTTGCGAGGTATGGAGAAAATCCTGCTAGCTCTCTTTATCTCTCCTGTTATCGGGTTGATTCTAGGCCATTTTTTTACAAAATTGGTTTTCTTCTTGGCCCGCAATGCAACACCCAAGGTCAATATTTTCTTTAAGCGTTCTCAAATTGTCTCGGCAATTGCTCTCTCGCTTAGTCATGGTACGAACGATGCCCAAAAAACAATGGGAATTATCACTTTAGGTTTAGTTGTCGGAGATGTTATTCCTAGCTTTGAAGTCCCTTTGTGGGTTATCACTATTAGCGCAGCTGCCATTGCGCTTGGTACGGCTCTGGGTGGGTGGAAGTTGATCAAAACATTGGGTTCCAAATTCTACAAAATTCGCCCAGTACATGGGTTTAGCTCTCAGTTTACCTCCGCATTTGTTATTCTTGGCGCGTCATTGGTTGGTGGGCCCGTTAGTACGACACAAGTTGTCAGCTCGGCTATTATGGGGGTTGGTTCAGCAGATCGTGTCAAAATGGTACGCTGGGGCGTGGCAAAAGAGATCATGGTCGCTTGGGTGGTGACAATTCCCGCTACCGCCGCGGTTGCAGCGGGGATTTATTGGCTCATCGAAAAATTTCTCTAGGGTGAAGTACCGCGCGCGCGTTTCTAACTTGCTACCGTTAAATTAGCTTCTGACTTGCTGAAAATCAGCTAATCGATAAAAAAAGCCCCTCCGCGCCCACAAAAAACACCATTAAAATGATGGTGTTTTTTTTATGGGGACTTAGATAGAAAGGTTCTTTTCCTTTAGTAATGATCAGAAAATGATTCTGCCGATAAAACTTCCGTCGGTATAGGCGATATGCACGGTGAAATTGGATAATTTTGAACCTCAAGAGAAAAGTGCTTGACTTCCAAAACGTTTTGGTATAATATAAAAGTAATCCGAAACGTTTTGGAAGATTTTGATAAATCTTAAGGAACAGAACATGGTTGTAAAGCTTAAGGATATTGCTCAAGCAACGGGGAAATCAATTACAACTGTTTCGCGCGCATTAAATGATTACGACGATGTCAGTGCTGAGACCAAATCTCTTGTCATGCGCGTGGCAAAAGAACTCGGCTACACCCCCAACACTTGGGCGCAACGCCTGCAAAAACAACATACAGAAACCATTGGTTTGATTATCCCTACTTTTGGACCGCGTTTTTCCGATCCGTTTTTTAGTGAACTTCTGGCAGGGATCGGAAACCGCGCGGCACAACTGGGGTATGACATGCTAGTTTCTACACGCTCACCCGGAGAAGAAGAACGGGCAGCGTATCAGGCTGCTATAAATGGTCGCCGCGTAGATGGTTTTGTTCTTGTGCGCACACGCAGACAGGATGAACGAATTTCAATTTTGCAGGAAGCAGATTTTCCCTTTGCTGCTTTTGGTCGGGCTGAAGAGAGATTGGATTTTCCTTTTGTGGATGAAGACAGCACCTATGGGATGAAGTTGGTCGTTGAGCATTTAGCTTCTTTGGGACACGAACGAATCGCTTGTCTCGCCCCTCCGTCGGAGCTGATGTTTGCACACTATCGTTTACAGGGGTTTAAAGAAGGTTTAACGGAAGCAGATTTACAGGCGGACAATTCGCTCATCCTGATAGGGGATCTGACACAGCGTGGCGGATATGAGCAAGCGAGCAAACTGCTTGACCTTCCATCCCCTCCTACTGCTATTGCAGCTTGTAATGATCTGATGGCTTTTGGCGCAATGAGTGCCGCGCAGGATCGCGGGCTTATGGTGGGGAAAGATATTGCAATTACTGGTTTTGACGATATTCCAATGTCGGAATTTTCGCACCCATCTTTGACAACCTTGCATCAGCCCCTTTATCAAATTGGGGGCATGGTTTGTGAAATGCTTATTCAATTAATTCGTGGAGAGCCGCTTGATGAGAAATATATTCTTCTCAAACCAGAACTGATGGTGCGGCAGTCTAGCGGATTGTCGATTGATTAGTAGAGGAGGTAGAAACTCGGAACATTTTGGTAATACTCACTCGTTTGTTTAAACTAAAAAAATAAAAAGGAATAGAGAAAATGAATAAGAAACTTATGATCTTTTTTGCTTTGCTGATGACAGCAAGCATGGTTTTGGCAGCCTGCCAACCCCAGGTGATTACGGAAGAAGTGATCAAAGAAGTTGAAGTAATCAAAGAAGTTGAAGTTGAAGTTGAAGTCCCCGCCGAGCCAACTGACAAAACCGTCGTTGAGTTTTGGACGACTGATAACGAAGAAGCTCGCGTAGATGTATATGAAGAACTCGCCGCAGCTTATATGGCAGAAAACCCCGACATTGACTTGCGTATTATCCCCATTGAAGAAGCTGGGATTGCACAACGTATTGCTACTGCTCAAGCTGCAAACCGTCTTCCCGACATTGTCCGCATGGGCATTGAGCGTGTTTCCGCTTTTGCTGCTGACGGCATTCTTGACGAAGCCGCTGCACAAGCAACCATCGCCGCCATTGGCGAAGATGATTTCCGCGCAGGTCCGCTTGCAATGGTGACCAACCCCACCAGTGGCGCTTACTCTGCCGTTCCTTTTGATGGCTGGATTCAGGCTATTTGGTACCGCACCGATTCATTTGCTGATGCTGGTCTTGATGCCCCCCTTAGCTGGGATGCGATCAACGCCGCCTGCGATGCTCTTCCTGGAACCGGAAACTTGCTTTACGGTATGACCCTCGGCACCGACCCCGGACAGAATTACCCCATCCAGGTATTTGAACAGGTTGCTATTTCTAACAACGCGTGGCCCTTCGATGTGGACGGCAACGTCTCCATGAACACCCCCGAAATGGTTGAAGCTCTCGCTTTCTACGCTGACTTGCAACGTTGTGCCACCCCCGGTCCTCAATACTGGCGTGGTGCCCGTGAAGCCTACGAACTTGACCAAGCTGGTATGCTCTTCTACAGCACCTACATCATGGACGATCTCGTTGATGGTTCCGGTCTTGAAGGCGGTGGCAACGTAGAAATCCCCGTTGAAGATCTCCCCGGCAACACCGGTTTCGCCTACGAAATGGCAGGACCTAACGGCTCCGCCTCTTACGGTCAGCTCGTTACTTTGGGCATCATGGCTGGCGCAGACCCCGTTGCACAAGATGTAGTTGCCTACTTCATGGATGGCGAGAACTACCTCAAAGTTTTGGCTTTAGCTCCCTTCGGCAAAGTCCCCGTGCTTGAAAGCGCAGTGGAAGGCTGGGGTGGTTTGAGCGATTACTTCGCCAATTACTCCCCCGAAACTATTGCCCAGATCGGTAACGGTTTCGACACCATGCAACGCTGGCTCTTCCGCCCTGAGTACGACGCAACCCAACGCGCCGTCATCGGCGATATGGAAGGTCGCTTGCTGATTTCACAAGCTATTAGTAACATCGCACTTGAAGGCATCATGACTCCTGAAGTTGCCGCCGAATGGCTGCAAGAACAGGTTGAAGCCCTCTACGCAGAACGACAAGCTGAGTAATTCCTCCCAATTTGGGGAGGCAGGATGACCCTGCCTCCCCATTTTTTTATCTTTTGACATTATTTTTCCTTATTTGATTTTCAATCAGAGAGTAGGCCTATGACAACTCTAATTGCCTCCTTCAAAAAGCATTACAAAAGCAAGCAAGCACAAGAAACACGCCTTGCTTGGATGCTAATCTCCCCTACCGCCCTCATCGTCTTTAGCATCGTTATTTTCCCTGCTGTCTTCAGTGTTTGGGTCAGCTTTCATGATGTGGGATTGCACAACCTAAACGACGTTTTCCACGCCCCCTTTGTTGGATGGGAAAATTATCAAAAAGTATTCGATGATTTTGCCTTCAAATTTCAGGGGATGCAAAGCTGGGGAGCGGCGGTCACGAGCATTGTCTACTCTTTTACATCTACCGCCCTCACCCTTGTAGTGGGATTGATTGCTGCTATTTTACTTAATCGCCCCTTCAAGGGACGTGGACTAACCCGAGCGATTTTCCTCTTCCCCTACGTTGCGCCAGTGGTTAGCATCGCCTTTGTTTGGCGCTGGTTGCTTGATCCACGCCCATCGGGTGTGCTAAACGATCTGCTCATGCGCCTAAATGTGATAGACCTGCCAATGGCATTTCTCTCCGAGCGTGGATTGGCATTACTGCTCGTCATTGTCTTTGAAGCTTGGCGATATTTCCCCTTTGCGATGCTGATGATTCTTGCCCGCTTACAGGCAATTGATAGCACCCTCTACGAAGCCGCCGAAGTGGATGGCGCAAATACCATGCAGAAATTCTGGAATATCACCATTCCCGAATTACGTTATGTTCTTGGCGCAATCTTCCTCCTGCGCCTGATGTGGACCTTTAACAAATTCGACGACATCTTCCTGCTTACCGGCGGCGGATTTGGCACCAAAGTTCTCCCCGTCCTGACCTACGAATTTAGTTTCCGTCTCTTCGACTTTGGACGTGGCGCAGCTACCGCAATGATTTTGCTCACTATTCTCGTTGTCTTCGTCACCTTCTATGTAACTCTCGTCATGCGGAATGCGGAGGAATAATCATGAAAAAGAAAAGTTTTATCGGACATCTGGCAGCATGGCTTAATTGGCAGCGCTTCATTTTTTCTGTCACCCTGATCTTCTTCCTGAGCGGCATCCTTTTCCCCTTCTACTGGATGGTCAGTTCTTCCTTCAAAAGCCGAGCCGAAATTGGCGGGCGAGAGCCGGTATACATCCCCGCAGAATTCAGATTAGATGCTTATCAAGAGTTATTTGACCCGGACAACGAAAGTTATCAGAATTTTGGGCAAAATATCATTAATACCTTTATGGTTGCGCTCCCCACGACGCTGATCGCTGTCATTCTCTCCACGTTGGGTGCGTATGCTATTGCTCGCCTGAAATTCAAAGGAAAAGAAGCCCTGCTCAACAGTATCCTGATGATCTACCTCTTCCCTGGCGTGCTGCTCATCATTCCGCTTTTTGCGATGTTGGCACAAGCCGGAGATAGAATGGGTTTCAATGTGCAGGATAATCTCGGCGTGCTGATATTCACCTATCTCGCGCAGACTTTGCCCGTTGCGCTTTATATGCTCACCAACTATTTCCGTACCATCCCCGATGAGATTGAGCAAGCCGGGTTAATTGATGGATGCAGCCGCTTCGAGATTATCTGGCGTATCACTTTGCCACTCGCAATTCCGGCGTTAGTTTCAGTCAGCATATACACCTTCATGATCGCATGGAATGAGTTCTTATATGCGCTAGTTTTCTTAAATGACCACGCGATGTTTACCATGCCGATCAAGATCAATACCATCTTCAACGATCCCAGCCCACGCCCGCATGTGGTAATGGCAGCATCTACGATCATGACCATCCCCATCGTGACGCTTTTCCTGGCGATGGAACGCTTTCTCACAGAAGGCCTCACTGCTGGTGGTGTGAAAGGCTAAAACGTGCACTCTTTCATTCTTGCGCCGTATCTTAAGTCGTTTTTCGTCTTGGGATGCGGCGCAGCTTTTATCTAGCTATGAAATCAAAAAACATCGGCATCATCCACTACCAAGTTGGGCACACAGACGGGGTCTCGCTGGAGATAGAGAAGTGGCAGTGCGTCTTCGAGGAGATGGGACATCACGTCCATCTCTGCGCGGGGGATCTAGGCTCGGCAGAGGGGACGCTTATCCCGGAGATGTATCATCATCTGCCCGATGCGAAGGTTTTGGCGTATAACACGTTCAAGGAATTAAAAGATTTTGACGAGTTGGGCTACTCAGCGGAGTTAGAGCGGCAAGTTGCCCTTTTAACGGAAAAATTTCGGGAATTTGTCGTTGACCGTGAGATAGATGTCCTCATTGCGCAGAATGTATGGTGCGTGGGAGCAAGCCTTGGAGTCGCGGTCGCTCTCGAGAAAATCCGTCAGGAATTTGACCTTCCCGCTATCGCCCATCATCATGATTTTTACTGGGAACGCGGCGATGATCAGACGCTCACTTGCGAGGCGGCTGTTGAAGTCGCCGAGAGTTATTTGCCGCCGACCCATCCGAAAATCCAGCATGTGGTGATTAATTCTTTGGCGCAGAAAGCATTGAAAGAACGCAAAAATTTGGATGCTCGAATCATCCCAAATATCTTTGATTTTGATGCGCCCGCTTGGGCAAAAGATGAGTACAATAAGGACTTTCGTGAAGCGATTGGTTTAGATGAGGACGATTGGCTGATCTTGCAAGCAACCCGCATTGTGGAACGAAAAGGCATCGAACTGGCAATTGACGTGCTTGCCGAAATGGGCAAAAAACGTGCCGAGCGGATTGTGCTGGTCTTGGCGGGATACGCCCGTGACGATGCCAGCGGCACTTATGTGCAGCGTTTACAGGAAAAAGCTGACCGCCTGAATGTGGAATTGCTCTTCATTGAAGACTGGATTGACCACGAGCGTGGCAGCGCCAATGGACACAAAATTTATTCGCTTTGGGATGCCTACGTTTTCGCCGATTTGGTAAGTTATCCGAGTTTGTGGGAGGGCTGGGGCAATCAATTTCTGGAAGCGGTACGTGCTGAGTTGCCGATCATGCTCTTTGAGTATCCCGTTTATTCTGCGGATATTGGCGAGAAGGGTTTTGATGTAATCTCACTCGGTACAGAAGTGACTGGCTACGATGAAGCGGGCTTGGCGCAAGTGCCGCAAGCGCTGATCGAGCAAGCGGTGCTTGAAGTGATTGAATTATTGGAAAATGATGCTTTACGTGAGAGAGCGGTTAAGAAAAATATCGCTTTGGGACGAGAGTATTATTCGTTAGATACGTTGAGAAAGATTTTGGGTGAAGAGTTGTCGTAAAACGTGTTGCGTATTGCGTAAGCCTTTTGCACATTTTTTCTACTACGAAGAGTACGAAGATTTAAGCTTTGTGAGCGCGAAAATCTTGTCAGGATATTTTTAACGCGAATGTCGCGAATAGACGAATGACGACAATAAAGCAAAAAACATAAAAATATTCGTGACATTCGCTCATTCGCGTTAGAGCTTTAGGCTTTTATTTTGTGCCCCTTCGTGTACTTTGTGGTAAAACAAGTTTCTAAACATTTTCCGTGAAATCCGCGTCATCCGTGTACAAAGAAAACAAGAAAAGAAGTTTATGAAGAAAATTCAAGAAAAAATATCGGCACATTTGGCTTTTATTTATAAAGATAAGGACATTACTGCTTTAACAAATGAACTGATTGAGATCATCAACGACTACAAAGAAGCCTACCCCGAGCTTGCTGCTACATCCCCACAAGGGCGGGTCAGCGAAAAAGATGTCATTCTCATTACTTATGGCGATATGGTTCAAAAAGCGGATGAAGCGCCGCTCAAAACTCTATCCGAATTTCTGCAAAAATACTTTGGCGATGTGATCAACGCTGTTCATATCCTGCCCTTTTTTCCTTACTCTTCAGACGATGGTTTTTCGGTCATTGATTATAGGCAAGTCAATCCCAATTTGGGAGAATGGGAAGATATAGCTGAACTCGGCGAAAATTTCCGCCTGATGTTTGATGCCGTTGTTAATCATATTTCGGCAGAAAGCACAGAATTTCAGGGTTTTCTCAAAGGCGATCCAAAATACAAAGATTTTTTCACGGTCACAGACCCCAACGCCGATATTTCAAAAGTTTTTCGCCCCCGTTCTTTGCCGCTCCTGACACCCTTTCAAACCCCCGAAGGCGAGAAACACGTCTGGACGACCTTTAGCGCAGATCAAATTGACCTGAATTTTGCCAATCCCGCCGTGCTTTTTGAAGTCATCAAAGTGCTGCTTTTCTACGTTGCGCATTGCGCGGAATTCATTCGTTTGGATGCCGTCACTTATCTCTGGAAAGACATCGAGACCTCCTGCGCCAACCTGCCCGAAACCCATCGTATCATTCAACTCGTCCGCACCGTGCTGGACGAAGTTGCCCCAAGAACCGCCCTCATCACTGAGACCAATGTCCCGCATCAGGATAATATCGCCTATTTTGGCGACGGTCTCAACGAAGCGCAAATGGTCTACAATTTTGTGCTTCCCCCCATTGTGCTGCATTCCTTTCAGAGCGGCAACGCCGAAAAACTGAGCCAATGGGCAACCACACTTGAACTCCCCTCCAACCAGGCAACCTTCTTCAATTTTCTTGCCAGCCACGATGGTATCGGCTTGACCCCCACAAAAAATATCCTCACCCCCGAAGAGATCAACGCCGTCGTTCAGCGTACTCAAAATCTCGGCGGCAATATCGGCTACAAGAGCAATGGTGATGGTAGCAAAAGCCCCTACGAACTCAATATTAATTATCTCAGCGCGCTCGGCGACCCGCAAAACCCCATTGCAGCCAAACGATTCCTTGCGGCGCAATCCATCATGCTCGCCTTGCGTGGCGTGCCGGGCATCTATTTTCAGAGCCTTATCGGCTCCGAAAATTGGTCAGAAGGCGTTGAAAAATATGGCTACAATCGCGCCATCAACCGTCAAAAACTTCCCATCGAAAAACTCGAAAGCGAACTCAGCCTCCCATCTCTTCGCCAACGGGTCTATCAGGGCTACCATCATCTCTTGGATATCCGCCAAACGCAGCCCGCCTTCCATCCCTTTGGTGGTCAAAAAGTGCTCAACTTGCATCCATCTATTTTCGGATTAATTCGCACATCGTTGGATGAGGATCAGAATCTGCTCTGCCTCCACAATATCTCAGATCAAGAAATCGAAATCGCCCTTGATTTGAACTTGCTACCCTTTAAAAATACCAATCCGTTCTCAGACATTATCAGCGATAAATCCTTCCCCATCAGTAATGGGAAACTCAAGCTTCATCTAGCCCCTTACGAAGTGCTTTGGCTGAAATAATATTGGCAAAGTAGCTCATATATAAAATCCCCTCATCTTGTTGCGCAGATGAGGGGATTTTTCTTTAATTTCGATATCAATCAAAAAGCAAATAAGCAAACCAGATCATTCACATTTGTTCCCGTCGGGCCAGGTTTTAACAGATCATCAAGTGCATCAAAAAAGGGATAGGCATTATGCTCGCGCAGATGGGCGTCAAGATCAAATCCGAGGGCTTTTGCCCTCTCTTGCGTTTTGCCTGTCACCACTGCGCCTGCCGCATCGGTGGGACCATCGTCTCCGTCTGTGGCGAGGGTGATGAACATAATATCTTCTTTTTCAGCCAGCACTTCTACAGTCGCGAGAGCAACTTCTTGGTTGCGTCCGCCGTGTCCTGTTGAGTTGCCCAGGGAAACGGTGGTTTCGCCTCCCACGATCACGCAGAGAGGGCGTTCGTTGGCAGCAAGCAAGTGAAGGGCAAGTTCGTTCCCTTTTTTCGCTGCTTCGCCTTGGAGCGATGTCGTCAGAATCTGTGTTTTAAATCCCTCCTGAATCGCTCTATCCATCGCCGCTTCTGCTGAAATGCGATTGCTGCCAATAATGTGGGCATTCCCTTTTGGAATTTTTCTTTTATCCTCTTGTGCTTTTTGCAAAGCAGAGGTAATGCTCGCAGGTGCTTTATCCAGCAAATTATATTTTTTCAGGATGGCGAGGGCATCTGCATTGGTGGTGGGGTTGGGCACAGTGGGACCAGATGCGATGGCTTCGAGCGGGGAATCGACAACGTCAGAGAGAATTAGACTGGCGATTTGGGCGGGATAAGCTGCATTTGCCAAGCCGCCACCTTTTACGCGATCTAAGGCTCGGCGCAAAGTATTGATCTCATCAATCCGCGCACCGCTTTCCAAAAAGAGGGATGTGAAATTTTGCAAATCAGAGAGCGATACGCCCTTGGCTGGTGCAGTGATCAGCGCAGAGCCACCGCCAGAGATGAGGAAGAGAACAAGATCATTTTTGCCGGTATGGGATAGAAGTTCTAGAATGGCTTTGCCTGCGGCTACGCTCTTTTCGTCTGGCACGGGATGTCCCGCAATATGGAGGCTTAAATTGCCAAGATCATGGTCTGTAACATATTTGCTGACGACGATCCCGCCGCTGAGGGCGTTGCCTAAAATTTTTCGAGCTGCGCTCGCCATTGCGGGGGCTGCTTTGCCAAAGGCGACCAAGTAGATATTGTCTATCTTTTCAAGATGAAAACTTTGCCCATTTATCTGAAGTAAACCGCTTTTCTTGCGAAGTATCTTTTGCACAGCGCGTGCAGGGTCGGCGGCTTCCAGCGCAGCGGATAAAATCCGCTTTATGGCTAGATGTTGGGGATGGGCATCTAATGTTTTAGTATGGAGGCGGGAGATAAAATCCATAATTGGCTCAAGAGAACTCAGAAAATTAGAGCGACCAAGACCCCTGCTGCTGCGCAAGCAAAGTTGACCCAATCGTTTGTGAGCCAATTAAAACCGCGCTTGTATTGGGTTTCTGTGCCGCATAGGTGGTTGGGCTGCCTTTCAGTCTCTTTTTCGCAACTTGGGCAGTAGTAGATCGCCTGAACGGTTGCGCCGAGATAGGAGTCGAAGAGGGCACCGAGTAAACCTGCCAGCGTGATAATGGCGAAGATGGGCAAAAAACTCCCGGATGGGGTGAATAGGCCAGCAAAGATGCCGATCAGTGCCGCACCTGCCAGAGATGCGAATGTGCCCATCACGGAAATTCCACCAGATGTTCCTTTTTCCACCTTTTGGCTGAGATTGGTTATCATGCGCGGACGGGATGGGTTCAGCACGCCCAATTCTGTTGCCCAGGTATCGGCGTTGACGGCGGCTAACGCGGCAGAAAACCCGAGCCATGTCCAGAGGGCGTTGGGGAAGAAGAAATGCAGCGCGGCGAAGATGGCTGCCAAACCACCATTGCCGATGACCTGCATGGCATCGCGTTTACTGCCTTTGTCAAATTTCTCTTTCAAATCCTTTTTGCGCGCCTTGAACATTTTAGAGAGCGCGCTGGATGAGATGAAGAAAGTCAGCAGTAGAATTGCCCACTCCCAGCCACCAAGACCGAAGATAAGCGTTCCTTCAATCGTGGCTGCGATAGCGCCGCTTTTGTCGAGGCTTTTGGCTTTGTAGGCGAGAAAGGCGATGAGGAGGGCGAAGATGAATCCGAGTAAAAGTTGCATAAGGAATTGGGAAGTTTGAATACAGAATTAAATTGATACAGAAAAGAATATGCTTACTAGAAACAATATCCCCGTGATGGTACTGGATGCCCAGATAATCAGGGCAAGAATGCGTTGTTCTTCCCAGCGGTAGAAGTATAGACCAGCTATCCAACCAACGATGAAGAGGATAAAGCTGATAAAAGGAAGCAGCATCAGTTGAATAGGCGAGAAGGGTCCATGCGCTACGCCTGTTGCGTCGAAACCGAGAGAGATGCTCTCCAGATCGGGGACGAGGATACTTGTCCAGGCGAGAATGCCGATATTGAGCAGTAATCCGCTTAGCCAGAGATAGCGGGTGAGGAGACTTTTCCAGGCTTCGGCAACGATGAAGGTGGGGTAGGTGGAAAATGCTTCGGACCGGGCTAAGGCACCTAATTCGGTAGCAAGCTGAAATTCACGAGCGAAGCGGCGCGGATCTTTTGGGGAAATCGCAAAGACGTGTTTGGCTGTGGCCACGAGTAGCAGTGAATTCACATCTGAAGCTAAAAATTCGACTAATCCCAAATCGGGATGGCGGCGCAATCCCAAAATAGAACCGGGCAAACGGAAGCGCGGTAATTTGAGCGGGGTGGTCAGATCAGTGGCGGGGCGCACCCATTCTATATCTGAAAGGGGGATTTCTTCAATCCTTAAGCCCCAGGAGAGATTTAGTTTTTCACGCCCTAAATGATAATTGGCGCGCAAAAGGGCGTAGAGGCGATATGCGATGATTGGCAGGGGGATTGCTGCGACCAGCGTGAGCAGAATTTCGAGCAAAAAAGTGGGTCCCACCTCTGCACGAGATGCGCTCCAAAAGCCCCAGGCAGCCAAGCCCGCGAGCAGAACTAGCAGGATCCCGTGCAGGAGCAATCCACGTCGACGGGAGGGGAGGAAGGTTTTATCGCTCATGTTTTATTTGCGCACAACTGTCGAGTAAATCATTTTAGCAACTCTGCAATCGTTTCGCAAACTTGCTCCACTTGCGCTTTGCTCATCACGCCCGAAAAGGGGAGCGCAAGGCTTCTATTGCCCAAATCTTCGGTGATGGGAAAATCTCCCCGTTGATAGCCAAATTTCTCAACCATATAGGGCTGTAAATGGATAGGTGCAAAATAAGGGCGAACGGGAACGCCTTCTGCGATTAATTCTTGAGCCAGTTTATCTCTATTTATGTTTTCATCAAAGCGGACGACGTAAACAAACCAGGACATTCGGCTTGTGGATTCTTCGATAAACTGGGTTTCTACGCCCTCCACATCTGCCAAAGCGGATTCATACCATTTTGCCACTTGCTCCCGTTTATCGAGCATCTCATCTAGCCGAGACATCTGCACCGCGCCCAGCGCAGCGGACATTTCATCGAGCCGATAGTTATAGCCGAGATGTGTATGCGTGAGCCAGGTATCGCCGGGAGCGCGTCCCTGATTTCGCATCGCGCGCATATAATCGGCGTCTTCATCATTATTGGTAATGACGAGACCGCCTTCGCCGGTGGTCATTTGCTTATTTGGGTAAAAGGCGAAAACGCCGAAGTCACCAAGCATCCCGGCGGGATTACCTTTATATTCTGCGCCGAGGGCTTCGCAAGAATCTTCAATGACGGTCAGATTATGCTCTTTAGCGAGTTCCATGATCGGGTCCATGTCGGCGGGCTGACCGAAAACATCTACAGGCAAAATCGCTTTGATGGGGGCATCGGCTTTTGCGCCTTTGCGTGGCAGATATTTCTCGGTGTTTTCTATGGCATCTTTGACCAAGGCTGTGTCTATATTTCCCGTTTCAGGGTCAATATCTACAAAGAGGGGAACAGCGTTCTCAAAAAGCATCACATTGGACGAAGCGACAAAGGAGAATGGTGTGGTAATAACGAGATCACCTTCACCGATCCCTGCCGCGCGGACGCAGAGATGCAGCCCCGCTGTACCAGAATTAACGGCGATAGCGTGCCTTGCACCGGTTCGTTCGCAGAAGGCTTGCTCGAAATCCTTGATATATTGCCCCATGCTAAGAATGGGTGTATCAAGAACATTGGCAACAGCCTGACGTTCAGCATCGGTCAGGTCAGGGGAGGACATGGGGATGGGGAGTTTTGGCATAAGTTTTTTGACTCGGTTTATTAGAGGAGTAAATGGAACGCGGATTCTCGCGGGTTGGGCGGATTTTTAAAGGCTTTTTAATTTTCTGTTTCGCTGTGAGAGAACTCTGCGTTTGTATTTGGCTTCTTTGCCAAAATTGAGTAAAAGACCTACTTCTATTTCAGTGGCTTTGAGGTAATTGATCAACTGTGTTTCATGTGCGGCAATAAGTTGTTCAGCAGCCTTAAGTTCGACAACAACAGCATCAGTGACAAGCAAGTCAGCGAAATACTTTCCAACGATTTTGTTCTCATAATAAACTTGAATAGGGACTTGCTTTTCGACTTTTATTCCTCGCTTTTCTAATTCAAGCGCAAGCCCATTTTCATAGACTTTTTCAAGAAAGCCATACCCAAGAGTGTTGTAGACCTTGTAAAAAGCATTGATGATTTCTGACGTGATTTCTTTGTGCAATAACATCTTTTCTCCAGGAACGTCGCAAAGCGGCGGTTTGAAAATCAGCTTTTATCCGTAAAAATCAGCAAAATCTGCGCAAATCCGCGTTCTATCAAAGATTCTCAATCACAAAATTAGCAATATCATCTAGCTCAACCAAGTCTTTTTCTTTTTTGTCACGGAACTTGATCTCAACGCTTTCTTCTTCTAATGTGCGTTCACCGATAGTGATCCGCACCGGACAGCCGATCAGGTCGGCGTCGTTGAACTTTGTCCCAGCGCGAGCATCGCGATCATCATAGAGAACGGTAAAACCGGTGTTGGTCAGATTCAGGTAGAGATCATCAGCATCTGTTTTGGTATTCACATTTTTGCTGGGCAGCCAGACAAGATGAATATCGTAGGGGGCAATTGCTGGCGGCAAGATGAGACCATAATCGTCGTGATGGTTTTCTGCCACTGCGGCAAAAATTCTGCCGAGGTCAAGTGTCCAACTCACGCCCAAAATCGGCTGTCCTTTTCCATTTTCATCGGTAAAAGTTGCTTCTTTCATGCTCAGCACAGGTGTTATCTCAACTAGATCTACACCTTCAACAGCGTCCAATGCCGCGTTGCATTTTGGGCAACGATCGCCAGCTTGGGCAAGAGCGATGTCTGTCACAATACTGGCTTCGTAATCACGCCCATAATTCACATTGCGTAAGTGAAAACCTTCTTCATTTGCGCCGGCGACCAAATTTGATGATTCGGGGATGAGATCATCTACAACAACGAGCACCTCTTTCATCCCAACGGGCGAGGCATAGCCAGGTACAGCACCAATCGCCAAAATTTCATCATCGGTGGCGGGGCGCAAAGCACTTGCTCCGAGTGAAGCGATTAATTTGGCTTCGCCTAAAGCCATATCGCCGCGTAAAATGGCAAAAATGAGTTTTTCTTTATCCTTTATTGTCGCGGTCATAAAGACAGCTTTTGCCGTCTTCTCTTTCGGGATATTCAAAAACGCCGCTAACGCTTCAATCGTGTGCGCATCGGGCGTTTCAACTTTCTCCAGTTCGCGCGGCTCTTCTGTCGAAAGCATAGATTTTGCTCGTTTTGCAACTGCCTGCTTGTCAAGATAGCCACATTGCGCACAGTGGATATAATCCGCACCGCCCTTTTCTGCAACAAAAGCATAACCGCCAGAATCCCTTTTTTTGGCTTCTAAATCGAGTTTTTCAAAAATCTCTTTGGTCAGTTTTTCAAGCGCCCCTTGCCAATTTTGCAGTGTTTCTTCGTTTGCGCCTAAAAGATGGATGCTGACGCTGGGGGAATGTGCCGCGCCAAATAACCCCAAACGCGGATGAGCTTTTTGCTTGATCTCATCGAAAGAATATAGGATTTGTGGCAACTGTTTATAGGATTGAATATCCCCCGCAGCGAGAGCGAGAATATCAGCGTGCGCGCCGATCTCTTGTCCTCCACGTGATCCCATTTCATGACGGATCCTTGCCCTGAGCTTGTTCATTGCACGCTCTGCGAGGGGCAGAGTCAGGAAATCCCCATCTTTTGCGGCGCGGATATAACCTCCGCGTGCCAGCCACTGATAAGATGCGGTTTCTGCATGGGTTGGGGCTTTGCGGAGCGTAGAGCCAAATATTTCTGAGAGTTTCATAATTAGATGTACCCTTTTAAACGGTAGGGGCGACCCGTTTAGATGAAAAAAGAAATTCTAATGTTAATAAGCTGTTTGATTTGAAAATAAATTTTGTTGTTTAGCCTATAGGGTCGCCCTTACAGGAGATGATGTTTATTTAACGTACTCAAGCCTAAGATCAAGTACGAAGCGGGGCAATTATACCCAAGAAAAGCAATCAGCCAGATGCGAGTAAAATATATCCATCAATAATAAGGAGAGACATCCCATGAACCCAACTCTGGACATTTTACTCAACCGAAAATCTGTGCGTGCCTTTGAAAAACGTGATATTGAAGCCGATGTAAAGGCCAAAATCCTTGAAGCGACTCTGCGTGCCCCAACAGCGGGAAATATGATGCTCTACTCAATTTTGGATATTACCGATCAAAGCATCAAGGAGAAATTGGTCAAAACCTGCGATGACCAGCCCTTTATTGCCCGTGCGCCGATGGTCTGGATTTTCCTTGCGGATTACCAACGTTGGTACGATTATTTTCTTCTTTCTGGCGCGGATACGTTCTCTGACGAACCAATGCGAAAACCTGAAGAAGGCGATCTCTTCTTGGCTTGTTCTGATACCTTGATCGCCGCGCAGAATGCTGTCATTGCTGCGGATTCCCTTGGGCTTGGCTCCTGCTATATTGGCGATATTATGGAAAATTACGAAATCCATAAAGAGTTGTTCAATTTGCCCCCGTACGTTTTTCCTATCGCGATGCTGGTTTTTGGTTATCCCACACAGCAACAAAAAGACCGAAAGATGACGGATCGTTTTGATAAAAGGTTTATCGTCTTTGAAAATCAGTATCAACGCCTGAGCGAAGATGATTTTACTGAGATGTTCGCCGAGCGTGAGAAGCAACTCCCGCAAGGCAAAGCGATGCGTGGTATTACAAATTATGGGCAATATTTTTACAACCGAAAATTCGCATCCGATTTTTCGGTAGAGATGAGTCGCTCAGTACGGGAGATGGTGAAGGCGTGGGTGGAAGGGTGAAATAAAGATATAATGAATATGTGCCACCTTTTAGGGGGCTTTTTGTAATTGTTGAGTTATTAGGATGAGATACTCATATTATGAACTATGATTTTTCCCAACTAAATGATAAAGAGTTTGAAAGGCTTGCCGCTGACTTACTTTCTAAGGTTTATGATGCTCGAATAGAAAGATTTAAATCAGGAAAAGATGGTGGCGTTGATGGACGATATTTTTCTAGTGAAAACAATGAAACTATTATTCAATGTAAGCATTATTTAAAAACTGGATATCAAGGCTTAATATCTACTCTAAAAAGAGAAGAAGTACAAAAAGTAAAAAAACTAAACCCTGCAAAGTATGTTTTTGTTACTTCTTTACCATTATCTCGAGATTATAAAAAGGAAATTAAGAACATATTCTTCCCCTACATAAAAGAAGAAAATGATGTTTTTGGTCAAGAAGATATAAATGATTTTCTCTGTAAGTACCCTGAAATAGAAGAAAAATATTTCAAGCTTTGGATTTCAAGCACTACAGTTTTTAATCGAATTATCAACAATGCAATAAAAGGGAGAAGCGAATTTGAATTAGAGCGGTTTCAAGAAAAATCATCTCGATACGCTCAAACGGAAGCACACTCCAAGGCTATCAAAATTTTACAAGAAAATCATGTCCTTATTATTTCAGGAGAACCTGGAATTGGAAAAACCACCCTAGCTGAAAGTATGTGCTTATTTTTTGTAGCAAAAGGCTATGAGTTTTTTGATATTGAAGAATCTCTAAGTGAAGCGGAGAATGTTTATGCTAGAGGCAGAAAACAGATTTTTTATTTTGATGATTTTCTTGGCAGTAATTACTTTGAGGCAATAGAAAATAAAAAAGATTCCCACATCACCAAGTTTATAGACAGAGTAAGAAAAGATGAGACAAAACTCTTTATCCTGACCTCGAGGACAAATATCTTAAATGCAGGGATTTTGTATAGTAGTGTACTGAAAAATTATAATATCCAAAAAAATGATTTTCTATTGTCTATAAAGAGTTTTTCATTATTTGATCGCGCGAAAATATTGTATAACCATATTTGGTTTAGTAACTTGCCTGAGAACTATATTGATGAATACTATAAAAACAAACGCTATAAAAAGGTAATCAAGCACCAAAATTTTAATCCTAGAATAATAGAATTTATTACAGATATCGAAAGATTTGATGTTTTAAGTAGTGATTACTGGAACTATATTCTTGGAAACTTAAATAATCCAAAAGATATTTGGGATGATTATTTCAAGAGACAAAATAATGCTTATGTGAGAAATTTAGTAAAGCTGACAGTGCTTAATGGCAAGGCTATTTCGGAAAAGGAATTACGATTAGGTTTTAAGAAAATTAACGGATTAGAAAATTTGACCAACCCTTCTCATGCAGAAAAAGATTTCAATTCTATATCGGAATTAGCTACAAAATCGTTTCTTAATCGAAGTAAGCAATCAGATAAAATAACTTATACTCTATTTAATCCCTCGATAGCTGATTATATTTTGGAAGAGTATGGGAATAATACAGATGATCTTCTAAATATTTTTAAATCCTTAAATACTATTAAATCTTTGGAGCAATTATTATCGTTAGAACGAGAAAAAATTATCCCTGTTAAGGAAGTAGCAGAATTTAAAAACAAACTTTTTGATGACGCTTTTCAACAAAAAAAAACCATTGATTATTTGGTGTTTGTAGCTTATATAGTTAGACACGAACAAAGAAAAAAACAGACGATTATTCCATTCCTGAAAAACATCTCGGCCAAGCCTCTAATAGTCAACGAGATTTCAAAGTTATTAACTTTAATAATAGGTTTTCACAAAGAGTTAGGGATAGAAGACTTCGGTTTCATATCAGATTGTATAGGTGATGACAGAAGTTTTGACGAAACTGAACTAGAAATTTTTGATGAGTTTATAGCATTTTTTGAAATTAATAATGATGATATTTGTGAAAGATTCCAAAGCGAAATAACAAGTTTCTTGATTGATGAGATCTACAAAAAAATTGATATTGAAGATTTTATATCATATTCAGAATCAAACCATTTTGATGAAATAGATGATGAAGATAATTATAAATTTAATGAAGAGGGTGCAAAAGAGGCAATTGGAGCTAGTATGGAATATATGCTAGAGGGTTACTCAAGTATAGAATCGGTCAGTCGGACTGTTTACGAAGCTCCTGATAAGGAAGAAGGAGAAGCCCCCTCGCAATACATCTCATCATATGATTTAGAGGGAGTTCAAAATGGAATAGATATTGATATTGATGAAATAATAGACAGCATAGATATCAATGAATGGGTGTATGAAACAATCGTTTCTAATGATGCTATAAATAGCTTAGATGAAACTGCGTGGAAGGAAGATTTTTTTGAACAAGATATTGATGATTTGTTTGAAAGGTCTTGAAAAAATCAGAAAACTAGAGAAGTTTATTCAAGAACATAATCACCCCACCCTTGACACCAGCCCTTTTTCGCAGATAATAGACCCCAACGCGATGACGGAGGAAAGTAAGTCCGCAGGAAGTCGTTAGAGAGGCAGGTGCATTGGCTGAAACGTCTGCTCGACGAAAGCGGATTGAAGTTCCCTCCTGAGTTGTCTGGGTGAATGTGTGAATGTGATTGCATCACATTGGTAGTTCAGACCCTAAGCCTAAGGTTATCAGGGCAGCCGATGATAGTCGGCACAGAGTGGATTTGTTGTGCAAGTTATGTGCGATAGATCAACGTGGGTGGTACCGCGGGAATTCCCTCCCGTCCCATTGTGGACGGGAGTTTTGTGTTAATATCACCATGTCATTGCGAAGGTACGATAGTGATGAGATGAAAAAGAAGGAGAAAGATATGCTAGAAAAGCTGAATGAAATACAGGCCGCTGCGCTGGATGCGCTCGAATCTGTAAAAGATAGCGAGGCATTGCAGGGATGGAAGGTAAAACATACGGGAGGGAACTCTGCCCTGACCGAAGTTTTTAAGGGCATCGGCAAAGTTGCCAAAGAAGATCGCGGCAAAGTGGGGAAGCGCGCAAACGAAGTCAAAGTAGCGCTCGAAGCCGCTTTAACGGAACGTGCTGCTCTGATAAAGGAAGCAGAATTAGCCCGTTCACTAGAAGAAGATCATCTGGACGTGACCCTGCCCGGTCGTCCATTTCGTCATGGTGGCGTGCATCCCGCGACACAGACTTTACGACGTATTCTTGGCATTTTGGCGGATATGGGCTTTCAGGTCTATACATCCCGTGAAGTGGAATCGGATGAGTATAACTTCCAGCATCTTAACTTCCCCCTTGGGCATCCTGCCCGTGAAATGCAGGATTCTTTCTATGTGGAAAGTGAAGGTGAAAGAGATAATCCGCTTTTGATGCGCACGCATACCTCGCCCGGGCAAATCCGTGCGATGCGAGAAGCGGCGGTTGGCAATCCTGATAACCCGCCCCCGATCCGTATCTCCTTGCCGGGGATGTGCTATCGCTATGAGCAGATCACATCACGTTCTGAGATCCAATTCAACCAAGTCGAGGGCTTGGCTGTGGGTGAAAATATCACCTTCAGTGACCTGAAAGGGACACTCTCTGATTTCGCTCGCCGTATGTTTGGCGCACACGCTCGAACGCGTTTCCGCGCGCAACATTTCCCCTTCACCGAGCCATCCGCTGAGATGGATGTGGAATGTTTTCTATGCGGTGGAGAAGGCTGCTCCGTATGCAAGAAATCTGGTTGGCTTGAAATTCTCGGCTGTGGGATGGTGCATCCCAATGTTTTGCAGGCTGGTGGCTACGACCCGCGCCGATATACAGGTTTTGCCTTCGGCATGGGGCCTGAGCGTCAGGCTATGCTGCGCCATAATATCAAAGATATCCGCTATTTCTGGGGAAACGATTCTCGTTTTCTCGAACAATTCTAGGAGGCCGACATCATGAAATTACCCGTAAGTTGGCTAAAAGATTACGTCAATATCAATATATCCGTTGAAGAACTGGCTCGCCTGCTCACGCTGGCCGGGCTCGAAGTTGAAGAGATCCACTACGTTGGTTGGGCCATGCCCGATTACGCTGCTGGTGAAAAACATGAATTCAAAACTTATGGTCTCTCATGGGATCCCGATAAGCTGGTTGTGGCAGAAATTCGTGAAGTCAAGCCACATCCCGATGCCGACCGTCTCGTGCTTTGCGATCTTTTTGACGGCAAAGATGAACATCTTGCATTAACCGGTGCGCCCAACCTTTTGCATCTAAAAGGGACAGGTAAATTGGAGCAACCGCTTAAAGTCGCCTATGCAAAAGAAGGCGCAGAAATTTACGATGGGCACAAAGAAGGACAGGTGCTCACCAAACTTAAACGTGCCAAAATTCGCGGTATAGAATCGTATTCAATGGTTTGCTCCGAGAAGGAACTTGGCATTTCGGATGAGCACGAAGGCATTATTTTCTTGGATGATGATGCGCCTGTCGGGACCTCTTTGGCGGATTATATGGGCGACGCGGTTTTCAGCATCGACATTTTGCCGAATAACGCTCGTAACGTGAACGTGCTGGGCATTGCTCGAGAAGTTGCTGCGCTGACGAATCAACCGTTAAAACGCATCGACAAGAAACCTTATGAAAGCAGCGGTGAAGCGATTGCGGAGAAAGTCAAGGTTAATATCACTAACCCTGAACTTAATGCGCGTTTTGTTTTCGGTCTCATCCGCGACGTGGAAATTGGCCCCAGCCCCTATCTCGTACAGCGACGTTTACGTTTGGCTGGTATCCGCCCGATCAGCAATCTTGTTGATGCAACAAACTATGCGATGTTCGAAGTCGGTGAGCCTCTCCACGCTTTTGACTATGATGTCCTCGCAGAAAGAGCTAAGGGCAAACCGGTCGTTATCACCACCCGTACCGCCGATGCCGGTGAAAAACTTGTCACCCTCGACGAAATTGAGCGCGAGCTTCAGGAATCAAATGTTCTCGTTTGCGATGAGCAGAGCGCGCTCGCTCTAGCTGGTGTAATGGGTGGGCTTGAGTCCGAGATTACTGATAAGACAAAAAACGTCCTGCTCGAAGGCGCGGCGTGGAACTTCATTAATATCCGTCGCACGGCGAATCACCATAATTTGCCATCCGAAGCATCTTATCGCTTCTCGCGCGGTGTGCATCCTGCCCTTGCGGAGGATGGTGTAAAACGGGGCTTATACTGGATGCAAAAATGGGCCAATGGCAAAGTTGCGCCCGACCTTGTAGACAATTACCCCCTCCCGCCCGCCGACCCTGTTGTGACCGTCACAGAAGCAGATGTCAAGAGATTGCTTGGGGTCGAGATTTCAGCGGAAGAAATTGCGGGACTCCTCACCAAGCTCGAGTTCAGCACGCAAGTTGAGGGCACGAGCGTCACGGCGGCAACTCCGCCAATCCGCATGGACATCGGCGAAGGCATCGTCGGCGTGGCGGATGTCATCGAAGAAATCGCCCGCATGTACGGCTACGACAATATCCCCGAAACGCGCATCGGCGACCCGCTCCCGCCGCAGGTCGGAAATCCCGTGCACGATTGGGAAGAAAAACTGCGTGACCAGCTCGCCACGCTCGGCTTGCAGGAAGCGATCACCTACCGCCTGACTTCGCCCGAAACACAGGAGCGCATTGGCATGCACGGCGAGTTTGTAAAAATTGCCAACCCCAGCACGCCATCAAAAGGCGTTTTGCGCCGCAGCCTGATGGCGTCGGTTTTGGAGGTCGTCGAGAAGAACGCTCGCCTGCGTGACTCGCTCGCATTCTTTGAAATCGGACCTGTTTTCGTGCCGAATAAAGGCGATTTACCCGACGAACCGCGCAAGTTAGCGATTGCGATGACGGGACGCAGACAGCCGCCCGCCTGGGATGTGAGCGATGCGCCCGTGATGGATTTCTACGATATGAAAGGCGTGGCGGACGCGTTTTTGGCTGGGCTCGGATTAAAAAACATCGTCTACACCCCAGCGGATTCTTCGTTAATGCCCGGCGCAGCTTTTCACCCCGGCAAATCTGCCCAAGTGAGCGTGGATGGTATCGTCGTTGGCGCATTTGGCGAATTGCATCCATCGGCAGCAGAGAAATATGAGTTCGCTGATACCCCCGTTCTAGCCGCAGAATTCGATCTATCAACATTGCGCGGCGTACAACCCGCCTACGAGATCACCCCCGTCCCCGCCTTCCCGCCAATGCTCGAAGACATCGCCCTGATCGTGGACGAAGCTCTCCCCGCCGCCAAGGTAGAACATCTCATCCGCCAAACTGGCGGCAAAATGCTCGCCGAAGCGCGTCTCTTCGACGTTTATCGCGGCGAACAACTCGGTGAAGGCAAAAAATCTTTGGCTTATGCTCTGACCTATCAAGCTCCCGACCGCACACTGACCGATAAAGAAGCGGCAAAGATTCGCAAGAAGATCGTGAAGCGGCTTGAGTATGAGGTAGGAGCGGAGTTGCGAGGGTAGGTTGGTTTGAAGGTTTAATGTTGAACGTGAAAGGCTTCCGAGGTCGAAGGACTGAATGAGCCCTTTTTGTGGTGCGTTTTTTTAAGTTGACATTTGGCTTGACATTATGGCGAATATGAGCAGAGCGTTGGTGGCGTATGTGAATTTTTGTGTGGGGGGAGTATTTCACTGAGTCAATATAAAAACCGTTGCCATTTGTTATTATGGCAGCGGTTTTTATATTCATTGTTGAATTATTAATATTTCTTATCGATCTTTGTTCATGATTAGGTATATTGTGTTCCCATCTTTATCTTTACCAGTTTTAATATTGCGAACAATTAGAAATGCAAAGAAGCCAACTGCCAATCCAATGCAGTAAGCCCCAAATAGCATCTCAGATTTAAATAACGCTGTCACTGCTGCTCCGCCGACTGCACCAATGACGGTAGCGATGTCTGCTAATTCAGCCTGTTCTTCTCTGAATAATATTGTTCGGTAGGTAATCCAACCTATAACCAATCCGAAAGAAATTGCGCCCCATCCTACAATACCTATTGTCATGCCAGCCTCCTTTTTAGGTAGATAAAAAATAGATGATTTTATATATGATACAGAAAAAATGGCATTAATACAACACCAAATCCCAATTTTGCACAAAGGGAATAAGATGCCATTTTTACTCATCTATACTTATAGCAAATATAATATCAAATTTTGCTATCCTAAAATAGGTCTGATCAAGAAACTATTCATCCATGGCACTCTGTGCATATTCTCTTCTGAAGTATGAGTTTCAAAAGCGTGCCAAGCATAGAGGTTGTTGAAGCTAAACCAAACATCTTTGATGCCAATTTTGTCATTCGAATCATTAGCTTTTGGAAAATCTGATAATTTTCCATATCCTTTTTTAATTACCGAAGGCCATGCAGTTGTAGAGTTTAAATGATACCAGTTAGATAGTTGGTCATCTAATACATATACTGTAAGATGTCCCCCCCCGCCAAAAGTGTTCCCAACTACGCAGCGAATTCGCCATTCTGGAATTCCTGCAGTAATTAGATAAGATGCTAATTCTATTCCCCAGTCATCACAATCACCTTTATGTAGTGTGCGCAGTTCGTATGGATACATAAAGAATTCGCAACCAAAAATTTTTTCGTCATATTCGTAGCGATAAGGGTTTATTCTCTTCACACGAGAATGATGATAAATTCTGTAAATGTCCTCGTCACATATTTCTAGATCTCTTACTAAAAGGGAATGCTTTTTTAGATCCTCATAAATAATTGAGTCATTTATGGTTATCATTTGACGAACATCAACTTCAAATTGTTTATTGTATCCGGGCAATCTTCTAGCTTTAAATCGGATATGTGCTTTTTGGATTCTATTGTTCCAATACTCTTTCCCATATTTCTCTGGTTCATGACTCTTGTAACTACGTATAATTTTCGCATCGTATATTTGATCATCTTGCTTCATGCCAGAGATAGTTACAGGGTTTCCAATATACTCAGAGAATGCATTTACAGCATCAAGTTTCATCGCTTCAAGTGAAATCGCAGTTTGGGGTGGATAGGAAATTAAAGTGATATTACCTTTGTCGGTTTTTAGAATAATATCATTTCCCTCTATATCTAAATTACCATTGAATTTTTTAGTTGGCTTTTCCATTTTGCATCCTCCTATTCTTCTTAAATGAAAAAAACATTTCATTCTTTTTGAATAATTCTAAAACCATCGTAGCATTAAATAACTTGGGATTCAATAACTTTCGCTTTCACAGCAAGTCATACTCAGAGTAGTCTGATTTGCTGTACAACATCCTTTTTCAGCGCCATTTTTATGATACTCGTTTGCTAGCTACGCACACCGGACACAATTTGACCTGATAATTCAAGAATCCAGTTCGGATTTGTCAATGAGATTACTGACATTAGGGAACTTTTCTCTACTCTCCCCTCCTCTCCCTCTTCTCAAAAAAGATCAGCTCATCCTGCTCAACAAGCACATCTCGTCGCGCACATTTCTTCGCCTTTTACAGTGACGAGAGATGAAGGGAGTCTCAACCACAATAGTCTCTTTCGGTTGAATTGTAGACTCCTGTCTTCCCATCGGCGAGACCCAAAAAAGCACCATTGGCTCGTATTGAAAGATTAAATGCAGACTTCCGAAGTTTTGCGTAGTACCTCGGAAGTCTTTTATATCAATACAACTTTATTCAAATAAATTAGTCATCTATGCCATTTTCACGAAAAACAGTTTGTACAATCTCTCTTGCATCGGCGAAAATCTTTTCAAGATGCTTTTCGTCAATAAAGCTTTCGCCGTAGATCTTATATTTATCTTCTGTGCCCGAAGGGCGGATAACAAACCAGCCATTCTGCGAGGAAACTTTTAGCCCGCCGATGGGGGCATCGTTGCCGGGGGCGCGGGTCAGGATGCTGGTGATCTCGTCGCCAGCCAGCGTGCTGGCGGTAATCGCTCCGGGTGTCAGGTTTTTTAGGATATTTCTTTGTTCCAGTGAGCCGGGCATGTCGCTGCGGCTGTAGAGCGGGTTGCCGAAGTTTTCGGTCAATTCCTGATAAATTTCGCCGGGGTCGCGTTGAGTTTTGGCGAGAATTTCGGCTGCCAAAAGCCCAAGAATGATGCCATCTTTGTCTGTAGACCAAACCCTCCCGTCTTTGCGCAGGAAGGACGCCCCGGCGCTCTCTTCGCCGCCAAAGCCGTAGGAGCCATCGTAGAGACCGTCCACGAACCATTTGAATCCGACTGGTACTTCTGCCAAATCTAGGCCCAAATCATTTACAACGCGGTCGATCATCGAGCTGGAGACGAGCGTTTTGCCGATTTTCAAATCCTTGCGCCAGTTGGGGCGATTGCGGAAGAGATACCAGATCGCCACCGCGAGATAATGGTTGGGATTCAGCAAACCGGAAGATCGAGTAACGATCCCATGTCGATCCACATCAGGGTCATTGCCAAAAGCGATGTCAAAATCATCTTTTAAGCCGATTAATCCGGTCATCGCGTAGGGGGATGAGCAATCCATCCGAATTTTTCCATCATGGTCGAGAGACATAAATGAGAAGGTTGGGTCAACGTGATTGTTGACGACGGTTAGGTCGAGTTTGTGAACGTCGGCGATCACATCCCAATAATTGGCTGCCGCGCCTCCCAAAGGGTCAACGCCGATCTTGATGCCCGCAGCGCGGATGGCATCGAAGTCGATCACATTTTCGAGATCGCGGACATAGGGCAGCACATAATCATATTCTTGCGTGGTCTCTGCCTGTAGGGCTTCTGCCAGCGACATCCGTTTTACGCCTTCAAGACCCTTTTTCAGGATTTCATTTGCCCAATCTTGGATGATGCCCGTCGTCCCGGAATCTGCGGGACCGCCGTTTATCAGGTTATATTTGAAGCCGCCATCTTCGGGCGGATTATGCGAAGGGGTGATGACGACACCGTCGGCAAGTCCGCTGCTGCGACCTTGGTTGTAGGTGAGAATGGCGTGAGAAATAACGGGTGTGGGCGTATATTCTTCTGAGATGCGAATTTCAACGCCGTTGGCGGCAAAGACTTCGATAGCCGTCCGCTCGGCAGACTCGGAAAGCGCGTGCGTATCTTTGCCGATAAAGAGCGGACCTGTGATATTCTGCTCATCGCGATACATGCAAATCGCCTGAGAGATCGCGGCGATATGGTCTTCGTTAAAGCTGCCATTCGCAGATGTGCCGCGATGTCCCGATGTGCCGAAAGAAACACTTTGCTCGATCTTTTTGGCATCGGGATGAATAGTGTAATAATCTGAAACTAAACGGGGGATGTTAGCTAGCATATCTGGGGTAGCTGGTTTACCAGCCATTTCATTAGCACTCATAATCACCTCTTGCTCTTATTTATGGTTTTGAATAATTTTAGCATACCATCTCTATTACGAACTAAATTATAAAATGGCTGTTGGATCGCATTGATAAACAAAATCTTAGCGGTTTATATTAGAATTCGCGAAAATCTTTCCCTATTTCGCTTGCATCTTCCTCTCACATTCTTTATACTGAGAAATAATCATCATTCAATAAAAAAGGAGCACTAATGGACAAGAAAACAGTTGGTCTTATCGCTACAATTGGCACAGCACTTCTTTGTGCTTGCCCGAGCTTTTTCCTCTGCGTTTGGGGTATTCTCGGTGTAACTGGTACGCCCATTGATACAACAGTTAGCGGACAAACAACTTCACAGCCCATGGCCCCTGGCTTAGGATTTGCGCTACTCTGTCTTTCTCTGATCGGTATCCTCATCCCTGTAGCCGTTGGTTTCTTCACTCTGCGCAAAAAAGATGAAGATGGCGTTATCAATGCCGAGCCTTTTGACCCTCCTGCAGACAACGATCCCCTTCCGCCTGTTTCCTAAAAAATACATTTACAAAATCGAAAATCGCGAAAAGGCGACAACGCGAAATCTTTCTTCGCGCATTCGCTCTTTCGCGATTCTCTCGTTAAGCTTCAAGCGCACGGTGATAAATTCGCCGTGTAGGCTTAGAAAGCATCCTGTTTTATTGGTAGTATGGAGAATTAAGAAAATGAAAAAAGATTTATATATTTTATTTTATTCGTTGTCATTTCCCTTCTCAGCGTTGCGCTAAATGCTTGCTCGAGTTCAGATGAAATCTCACCAGAAAAAGTACAAGATACAGTTGCAGAAACGCAACAAGCAAATGATACGGTGAGTACAATTGTTGCTGCAACTATGAATGCGCTTCCATCAGAAACACCGCCCACCAATACTCCTGAACCGCCTCCACCAGCCTTTGATTATTCTGACTGGAAAGGCTACAATGCTCCCGAAGGATATTTCTTTAACTTCCCAGCTCGCTTCAATATGGAAATACGTCAAAGCGAAGCAGACGATTTTATTGTCTTGGTTGCGGAAGGCTCACCTCCCAATGAAACCAGTTTTATCGTTAACGCGTTTGAGCAAGGAAATTTGAAAAAAGTCAGGGATAATATTAATCTTGATAATCCTGTCTACACAGATATTTCACCTTATGGCATGGTGGGCTTTACTGTAGAAGGTACAGTTCCTGGAGAGGGCTTTGGTGGTGGATCAGTAGTTTACGAAGCGTATTTCGATCTGGGAGGCCTTTTAATCAGGTTGGATTGCCCCTGGAATTTTTGTGACCGTCAAGAATTTGACTTGATTTTACGTTCATTTAAATTGAATTAAGAAAAAACTTTCGGTTCCAAATCCGTGAAAAAGAAAAATTCGCTAATTTCGCCTTTTTCGCGGGTTTCGCGTTAAAATCACCCACCGGCCACTGATTACTGAATACTGGACACTGCCTCATGCATCCTTTCACTAAAAACCCTCACCGCACATTAATAACCCTCTCCATTCCTGTCCTGCTTTCCATGACAGCCGAGCCGCTCACCGCGCTGATAGATACGGCTTTTATCGCCTCGCTGGGCGCAATTCCGCTTGCAGCTTTAGGTGTTGGTACAACAGTGCTTTCCAGTCTCTTTTGGGTCTTTAACTTTCTCAGCATTGGCGCGCAGACCGAAGTCGCGCAAGCGGATGGAGAAGGACATCCCGAAAAAGCGAGCGGGATAGCCAGTCTATCGCTCACGATGGCATTTGGATTTGGAATTTTACTGATCTTGCTCATTCTCCCCAACGCCAGTTGGATCGCAGCTCAAATGGGTGCATCAGGTGAAGTTCAGGCAAAAGCCGTCAGTTATATGCAAATTCGCACCTACGGTGCACCCGCTCTTTTGCTAATGTTGGTCACTTTTGGCGTTTTGCGCGGCCTTCAAGATATGCGCACACCGCTCTATATTGCGCTTGGCGTAAATGCCCTTAATATCCTTCTCGATTGGATTTTTATCTTTGGCATTGGCATATTTCCCGAAATGGGCGTACCCGGCTCTGCCCTTGCGAGTACTATCAGTCAATGGCTTGGCGCATTGGCTGGTCTCCTTCTAATTAGCCAAAAACTAGCTATATCGCCCTCATTTACATTCGACAAAGCAAAAAAACTCCTCCGTGTAGGTGGCGATCTCTTTGTCCGCACCGGTTTACTGACATTTTTCCTCGCATTCACCACGCGCACAGCTACTACCATCGGCGCAGATGCGGGCGCAGCGCATCAGGCAATTCGTCAGGTATTCCTTTTTACGAGTCTTGCGTTGGATGCCTATGCCTCCACTGTTCAATCTCTTATTGGTTATTTCGTTGGGCGGGATTCATTGCTCTGGGCGAAAAAAGTTGTTTCTGTGGGGGCAAAGTGGTCTTTCTGGACGGGGCTCGCCCTCGGAACGCTGATGTGGTTTGGGCGTGACCTCGTTATCAATTTATTGATCCCGGCCTCGGCAATTGTCGTGTTCCTCCCTGCGTGGGCCATTTCTACCCTCAGCCAGCCCATTAACGCGATAGCCTTCCTAACCGACGGGGTGCATTGGGGCACGGGCGATTACCGCTTCCTCCGCAATGCAATGATCGTCGCTACCCTTGTAGGCGTGATCGGGATCCAATTGATTGATCCAAATTCATCCCAAGCCCTTCTTTGGGTGTGGGTTGTTACTGCGGCTTGGGCGGCAACGCGTGCGCTTTTTGGCGGGGGAAGGGTCTGGTTAAAAAAGGGGATTTGGTCAGAAGAAGCTAATGACGAGATTGCTTACTAATCGCAATCAGACGCATAATTTTTAGTTCTTCGTATGAAATTTCCCCATTTAGCTTTTCAAAAACGGGCTTCAAGAAATCTGTGCCTACTTCTTCAAAAGCGGCAATAACTTTCTCCTGCGCTTGGGCTGGGAGGGATGTCTGCGACTGCAAGCTCTCCCCGTTTTTGAGCGGATGCCCGGCTGCAGTGAATCTCATTAAATGATTAAGGATCGTACTTGCTTGAACGTGATACCGCTCCGATAAACTTTCGATGCTTTCTCCCGTGTTATACATCTCGCCTACGATCATATAGCGTCTATTCTTGTCGTTCTTCTCACGATAAGAGCGTTTCTCTTTTTCTTCAAAACCGTTTTGGCTGCAATAGTTTTTGATCTCAACCAAAAATATCTCCCCATATCTTCTCAGCTTCGCCTGCCCCACGCCGCTCATTTTCAAAACACTCTCTAGCGATTGTGGATAATAGGCACTCATTTCCACTAATGTTTTATCTGAAAAGATGACATAAGGGGGCACGCCAGCTTCGTCTGCCAGCTCTTTGCGTTTTTGACGCAAGAGGGCGAAGAGATTTTTGTCGTAATCCAAAACTTCTTGTCGCGCGTCTCTTCTTCGAGAACGGGATTCGGCTTCCTGCAAATGTCCCATGATCGTTGTCCTGTTACGGAGGGCATCCATTGCTTGTGAGCTTAGATTTAGGACACTATATTCGCCACTTTTCTGGAGATAGCCCATCTGCACAAGTTGTCTGGAAAGGTGCATCCATTGTTTTTGTGTCAGGTCATCGCCAATCCCGTATGTCGAGAGATTTTCGTGTCCATAGCGTAGAACCTTTTTGTTTTTTGAGCCGCGTAAAACTGCTGTTACATGCCCTGCGCCGAATCGTTCCCCCGTTCGTTTGACGCAGGAAAGAAATTTCTGAGCAGGGACAGTGATGTCGGTTAAATCTCTTCTTTGGCTTGTGCAATTATCACAATTTTTGCAATTTTCAATTTCGTACTTCTCACCAAAATAGGCTAAAAGTGGATTACGCCTACAGCGGATCTCATCTTCTGCATAGCGGACGATGGCATCCAAATGTTCAGTGGCAACACGTTTTTCATTTGCTTCTTTTTGGTTGATGAAATAACGCTGTTTAGAGACATCTGAATAGTTATAAAGCAGCAGACAATGTGCGGGCAAGCCGTCACGTCCTGCTCGTCCAATTTCCTGATAATAGCCCTCGATGCTTTTAGGTAGATCATAGTGGATCACAAAACGAACATTCGGCTTGTTGATGCCCATCCCAAAAGCAATTGTTGCGACGATGATCTGTACATCATCACGGATGAAGGCTTCTTGATTATCTTTGCGCGTGGCATCTTCCAGACCAGCATGATAAGGACGGGCAGAAAATCCTTTTATCTCAAGATAGCTTGCCAGTTCATCCACTTGGCGGCGTGAGAAACAATAGATGATCCCTGATTCTTCTTTTCGCTTCTCCAAAAATTGGAGGGTTTGCCCCATTGCATCACGTTTCGGCGCGACTTCGATGAAAAGGTTTTCACGGTTAAAGCTGGCAACAAATTCGTTCGACTCTTCGAAATTCAAGCTAGATGTAATATCAGCGCGAACGCGTGGGGTTGCCGTGGCTGTTAGAGCGAGACAAGTTGCTTCGGGATAACGTTGACGGATTTCTGTAATTTGTCGATATTCGGGACGGAAATCGTGGCCCCATTCTGAGATGCAGTGCGCTTCGTCTATCGTAAGCAGATCAAGTTGGGTCCGGGAAAGAAGTGAGAAGATGCGTGGAGTTAGCAAAGTTTCGGGGGCAAGATAAAGCAGCTTAACCGCACCATCCTTTACTAAATCCATATTTTTTTGATATTCGTAAGCGGGAAGCGAACTATTGAGCATCACTGCGGGAACGCCGCTGGCGCGCATTTGCTCAACCTGGTCTTTCATCAGGGCAATGAGAGGCGAAACGACGAGGGTTAGCCCATCGAGTATGAGAGCGGGGATTTGGTAACAAAGTGATTTCCCCCCACCTGTGGGCATAATGGCGAGCGTATCATGCCCGGCCAGAACGTTTTTGATTACCTCGTGCTGATAAGGACGAAAGTTGTCATAGCCAAAGGTGTTTTTGAGTATTGATGCTGCGGTAGACATACGAAGATGATTCTCTCTTGATTGTCGGACTATATTTTTAGCTTATCCCTCTAGCGCAAACCAAGCACTTCGTAAACTTTTATTGGCTTGCTTTTTCCTTTTACATTGAGCGCATCTAGCTTGTCTACATAGATATGTTTTTTGACCAGTTTGTAGGCATCTTCGCTGATCAAAATCTGGTTTTTCTGCGAGTTTTCCTGCACGCGCTTGGCAGTATTGACACTATCGCCGATGGCAGTATATTCGAGTTTCTTCTCTGTCCCGATTAGCCCCAAAACGGCTTCGCCGTAATGGATGCCAACGCCAAAGCCGAGTTGTGCTTCGGGCGGGAGTTCGATATAGAGTTTTTCTATGGCGTTCCGAATTGCGAGCGCGGTGCGAACAGCGCGCATGGCGTGATCAGCCTGACGGATGGGCGCGTTATACCAGGCCATGACTGCGTCGCCAAGAAATTTATCTACAGTGCCTTCTTCTTCAAGAACAGCCTCTGCCGCAGCAGCGAGATAACGGTTAAGCACAGCAACGAGTTTTTCAGGACTTTGCTTCTCGCTAAAACTTGTAAAGCCACGAATATCGGCAAATAGAATTGTGATGTCGCTGCGTTTACCTTCCATGCGTAAACTATCGGGGTTAATTTGCTGAATAACAGCAGGAGAAACCATCCGCTCAAAAAGACGACGTTGTGCCTCGAGGGCTTTACGCTCGGTTAAGTCATCAAGAACAATGGCAACACCTTGTGTGTCTTCATTTGCATCTTTCAATGGAGAGAGATTTAAACGCCAATTTACTGCGCCACGTTCAGGAATTGTATGACTTATCTCTAAGTCGGTAATTGGCTCATCTGTTTGGCGCATGGTAGCAAGATAGGGGAGAATATCTGCTGCAATAGAGGGGATGATCTCATCAAGTTGTTGGCCGATAATTTTCGGGGTAGATTGCCCAATAATGGCTTCAGCCGCTTTATTACAAAGCGTAATCTGGTCTTGTATATCTGCTGTGATCACACCGCTCGCAATAGATGCGAAAATATTATCCATCAGGTTTTTCAGTTCGGTCACTTCTGCAAGGGTGTGGCGCAGCGAGGTAAATAGGCGCGCGTTTTCAATGGCGATTGCAACCTGATTAGCAAAAGTGGTCAAAACAGTACGCGATGCTTCAGTGAAAATCCCCGAACGAATGCGATTATCCGCGTAAATTACGCCGATCAGATCGTTTTTTACTTTTAGCGGCACACATAAAATCGAACGCATATTATGAGCAATAATGCTCTCTTGCGCCCCAAAACGCGGATCTTCCTGCGCATCTGTGGTCAAAATCCCCTCACCGCTTTCAATGACTCGGTTAATGATCGTACGGCTGGTCGAAGATTCTTTAGCATTGATCGATTCCTGTTCCCAATTCCGTGCAGTGCGGATAGTCATTGTGTTTTCGCCATCGCGCAACATCAAAAAGCCGCGCTCGGCGCTAATCATCTTGACAACTGTATCCATCGCAATCCGCAAGACTTCGTCTACTTCGAGCGAAGAGTTGACCATCTGACTAATATTTGTCAGCGCAACCATATTATTATGCTCATCTTCAAAAGCTGCCGCACTGCGGCTCATTTTATAAAGCTGCCCTTCAAGAAGAGAAAGTTCATCGGTAATATCGCGTGGCACGCCAGGAAGCGTCGTTTTGATCGTAGAGCAAGTCTGCCCAACTTGACGACTTAAGGCAAGTATTTGGTTCTTTAAAGGAATTTTTGTTGTGTTGGCCATATTTTTTCTTGACATAATTAGAGTAGATCAAACTTTCTTTTTATTATATACCAGCGAATTTCAAAACTTGCATCCCGAGCTATTTTCAAATCCCCTTTATCGGGGGTAAACAACGCTTTTTGGTGTTCTGCTAACAAAGTAATGATCTCATCTTCTTTTTCAGGTAACACATCCATCAACGCTTTTGCCCGTTCCTGCGGCGTGAAATGCGTGGGGATTTCCTCCCCCAACCAGCGCAAACTTGTATTCACACCATAAAAAGCACGTTCGATCGGATTTGTCTCGCTCCACTGCTTTAGTCGGAGTAACCATCTGGGCGGCGCAAGATCATTTCTCTCATAAAGTCGGATGAAAAGCCGCGTCCCGCGCGTGACCAAAACTTGCTTCCGGTTAAGATACCATATCCCAAGAAAAGCAGCTCCCGTTAACAAAACAATCATACCCCAAAACGCGATTACACGACGATTTGCTTTTGGATCATCGACAATAAATTCGGGTACAGCCACATCCTCAACTCTTGATGTGGAGGAAAAAGGCTCTCCCGTACTTTCCATATCCAGGCTATTCAACATACGCCCCGAGAGCATATCTTCCTCTGTTGTATATGCCGTTCTAAGCACCCCCGAAGGACGAACAAGAAGGGGTTCGCTGGAAGTAGGCTCAAACTCTACCCACCCGATATTGGGGAAATAAACCTCTACCCAGGTATGTGCATTCCCTTGCTGGATAAGAAAATTCCCATCTTCATCCCGATCCCCTTCAGAAAACCCCACTGCCATTCGGGCGGGGATGCCTAAAGACCTCAGCATAACTGTAGCAGCAGAGGCAGAATAATTACAGAAGCCCTCTTTTTGGGTGAAGAGGAACCATTCTATCGGGTCTTTACCTCGTGGAGGTGTTGGTATCTTTTCGTTATAAATGATTTGCGAACGCAAATAGTTGGTGATCGCAAAAGCTTTGTCATAAGAACTTTCCTCCTCTTTGGTGATTGTGAAGGCAAGTTCTCGAATTTTTTCGGGGAAATCTTCAGGGAGTTGTAAATACCGTTCATTTACCCAAAGTGGGTAATCGGTCCCCGCCTGTCTCATTTCGATAACCGTTGGTTGATTAATCGCAGATTTTATTGTGTAGGTATTTTCTAAATCTAATGTCGGTTGAGCAAGGAAGCGGTTAACATCCATGCTTTCATCTACCAAAGGGACAAAAGCCGTTCGCGTATTGATGTTAAATGAAAGAGGCTGTTGTACGATGATAAGAGCATCTTGCGACGCGATCTTGTTCGTAAATAGAAATTCCTGAGAAGCATTCCTGTCCATATTCGGTGTATTCATTTCTGTCATGGCAGGAATAAATTTATTCGGCACATCCTGAGAGTGAAGCCAATACCCGTCTTGATAGATATCGTAGACTCTCATTTTCCAATAATAGCGTTGCATTAGCTCTTTATCTAAAACACGGACAGTAAAGAGTACTTGAGCATTTTGATAAGGTCTTTCCCCAAGAAACAATCTGCTTTTATACAAATCCCCACTATCGGTAACGGGTTTTTCCTCTATCGCTGCAAAAGCGTTGTCAAAGTATCTTTCTGTCTCTTGCAAGGAACTTCTTGTGCCTTGCCACCATTTTGAAAACGCAGCCCATTCAGCACGGGAGCCTGGAATGCTCCAGGCAAAGAAGAATACGATCGCTACTGAAGAAAGTGTTATCGTTGCAATATCCAAACCGATACCAGAGTCAATAAAGACATTCTCTTTTTTCCAACGCTTTTTATCTTCTTTATAGTTTAATCGCACTAGTAAAACGAAAGTCAAGAAAAAGTAAACACCAATGCCCCAAAGCGAGGCTTCTTTTCTTTGATCGTAGTATTGAACAATAAGAATGATCAATGTGGATGGGAATAAAGCTGCGATGATATTCTGATAGCGTAACAAAATATAGCCGGCATATGCCCCCGTGATCCAGAAAATAACGATCAACAAAGAGACGAAAAATAAATAGTCATCTACAGCCTGTTGCTTGGACAATTGAAGAAGCGTAGCTCCCAAACGCTCGCTGGCATCAACAAAGCGAAGTAAAAAAGAATCCTTATTACTGATGTTAATGATCTGAATAGGAATTGCGATTGAACTACCAACCAATGTAAGAAATATCACAGTGATTTTTTTATAGCCGCTTGCAGCAAGAGCGATACCAAGTAATAAGCCCAAAAAGGTAACGGGCTGAACTGCATCCAGATCGGGCGTCCATTCAGTTGCTGTTAACTTTATGGAAGCAGTAAAAATAATTATTGCCAGCAATATTATTGCCGGATAATCGCGCCATTGCTGAGGTGACTTTTGCATAGAATGAGTGTACAATGAAAAAGCATTCATCGTCAACTCAAGATAGGTGTACTTAATCCCTGAGTTGACGTTTTTCTGTGCTTTTTAAGCAAAAGGAGCCAAAAGATGGAAAACCTGCTACATAATGGCATTCTTGTAATTTTAGCCTTTCAAAATTGGGGTGAGTGGTTGCTTGGGCCAATGAAATTATTCAGCTTTTTGGGCACAGAAGATTTCTATATTCTAGCTATCCCTGTACTCTATTGGTCTATAGATTCTGCACTTGCTTTAAGAGTGGGTGTAATTATGCTTCTTTCTAGCAGCGTGAACACGATTTTTAAATTTGCCTTTCAAGCTCCGCGTCCCTATTGGGTGACTACTGATGTCAAAGCGCTTTCAGCAGAAAGTTCTTTTGGTGTTCCTTCAGGGCACGCTCAAAATGCAATTTCAATTTGGGGGATGGTGGGCAGCTATTTCCGGAATAAATGGGCATGGGCTGTGGCTATCTTTTTCATCTTGGGAATAAGCCTCTCGCGGCTTTACCTTGCAGTTCACTTTCCTCATGATACAGTATTGGGACTACTAATAGGCTTTTTTCTTTTGTGGGCGGTCAACCGAGCATGGAATCCTGTCGCTGCGTGGACACAGAAGCAGAGTCTTGGTAAACAGATTTTTTCTGCCCTGGCGGGTTCGCTAACGTTGATTTTCGTTAGCGCTTTCGTAGCATGGATATTCAGGGACTGGACAATGCCCACAGCGTGGTTGCAAAATGCAGCACGAGCGGGGGGCGAGGCGCCACATCCTTTCTCCTTAAGTGGGATCATCTCCTCCGCCGGTACTTTATTTGGTCTCTTTGCTGGCCTCGCATGGATAGATCAATACGGAGGTTTTAAAGCCTCTGGCTCTTCTAAAGAACGCTTTTTGCGCTATTTGGTTGGTTTGGTTGGGCTGATTATTATCTATATTGGCTTAAAAGTTGTTTTTCCTTCTGGTGAGAACTTTATCGCATTTCTCTTTCGTTATCTGCGTTATTCTTTACTCGGTTTTTGGGTTTCGGGTGGCGCACCTTTCATATTTCTTAAGCTAAATTTGACAGATTCCAGCAAGTAATAGGGATGCTCTCTGTTATAATCGGCAGGACATATTTCTTTTTGGAGAGTTTTTCCTTATGACGCTTGAACGTGGCGCACTACTTCACAACCGTTATCGTATAGTTGAAATTCTGGGGCAAGGGGGGATGGGATCCGTCTACCGTGCTGTGGATGAAAACCTCGGGGTAGATGTTGCAGTTAAGGAAAATCTTTTTACAACGGACGAATACGCACGCCAATTTAGGCTTGAAGCCGTTATATTGGCAAATTTGCGACAATCTAATTTGCCACGTGTTACCGATCATTTTGTTATCGGTGATCAAGGTCAGTATCTCGTGATGGATTATATCGAGGGCGAAGACCTGCGTCAGCGTATGGAGCGGACGAATTTCCTCCCCGATGATGAAGTTATCTTGATCGGCGCGGCAATGAGCAAAGCGCTGAGCTACTTGCACAGTCGCAACCCATCGATTTTGCATCGTGATGTAAAACCGGGTAATGTAAAAATCTCCCCAGATGGAGAGATTTTCCTGGTAGATTTTGGGTTGGCAAAAGTAGTGCAGGGTACCCAGGCAACAACTACAGGTGCCCGCGCGATGACGCCCGGCTATTCTCCGCCTGAGCAATATGGTACTGCCCGGACAGACCCTCGGACGGATGTTTATTCTTTAGGCGCAACGCTCTATGCTGCGTTAACAGGCGTGATCCCTGAAGATGGTTTGGCTCGTGCAATGGAAAATGCCGAACTAACCCCAGTTCGCAAACGAGCACCAAAGGTTTCCCGCCGTTTAGCTGCTGCTGTTGAAAAAGCAATGGAAGTCGATGCAGATGATCGTTTCCAGACAGCCGATGAATTTAGAAAGGCTTTACTTGCTGCTAATTCTAAAACGCAACGTCTAATAGAAGATGATTTTACGATAACCCCTTCTCCCTCTCAGCCTTTGCCTTCTATTGAAGAAGTCCCCGAAGATAATACTACTGGAAATCCACCAAGCAACCCTCTTTCAGGGGTTCCCATTAAATCTCAACCAATATCAGAGCCAAAAGAACCTCCTACTTCAGAAACGCCGCGTCAGAAACGCCGTAAAAGCCGTGGAAAGTTCATTCGATTTTTATTATGGATGATTTTGATCGCTAGTGGTCTTGTGGGCTTAGCTTTTTATGCCCCTGAATTGCCAGAAATGCTCTCTCGCATAGGCATTATTCCCATGGCAAATTTCCCGTCTGTGCCTATTCCTGCGGCGACGCAAACGCTTTCAGTAACGCAAACGGGAGAAGCAGTTGTTATTATTGAGACAGAGTCTGCAACTTTGACCCCAACGTTGGAGCCAACTTTAACAAATACTCCAGAACCGACCCTGACCCCAACGCCTACCGAGACATTCACTCCCTCGCCAACACCGATTGGTGGAGGTGCTGGACAAATCGCCTTTGCTTCTGATCGTACCGGTGCCCCCCAAATATATTTGGCAAATACTGAAGGCAATGGTATTCACCCGATTACCAATTTATCTGAAGGAGCTTGCCAACCCGATTGGTCTCCTGATGGAGAGAAGATTGTCTTTGTTTCACCTTGTGAAGTAAATCAAGATGTTTTCAAAGGTTCAAGTCTCTATATTGTTGATGCCGATGGCTCAAATCTGACGCCACTTTCTTCTGTTCCTGGAGGGGATTTTGAACCAGCTTGGTCTCCAGATGGCAAACATATCGCTTTCACATCTTTGCGTGATGGTCATATGCAAATTTATTCTATAAATCTGGCAGATAGTACGGTACAACGACTGACAGAAACAACAAAAGATGAATTTGCCAGACACCCTGCTTGGTCGCCCTTTGGAAATCAGATTGCTTACGCTATAAAAAGGTATAGTGCATATCAAATCTGGTCAATGACTGACACAGGGCAATCACCAGAACAGATTACCGGAAGTAATTACACAATTTGGAATGTTCTTCCCGTTTGGTCTCCTGATGGAATGGTTATTCTCTATAGTCAATACTACGCGGGTATCCCCACAAGGGTTTGGCTGATGAGCATTCGCTATGAAGATCGTGGTAACGAAGGGGTAGATTTAGGAGCAGACCCTCTCCCTGTGCAGGATGTAGATTACTCTGAAGATGGTTTCTGGCTTGTCTTTGAGGGTAAAGATGGTGATAATAGAGATATATACATTACGACTGTAGCAGGAGCATCTCGCACGCAACTGACTACAGATCCTAGTTATGACTTTGACCCTGTATGGAGACCGAGCCCATAAAGCATCTCAAAAATACAATCAAAAAGCTGCCTAAAAGGGCAGCTTTTTCTGTTAACGAAGCTCTTATTTGACGCTCATTTTTGCGCATGGTATCATCGTTTTTTAGTGCTTTAGCACTCTGAATAACAAGGTGCTAAAAAGATGCCAGAGCCTATGAAAACACTGACTGAACGCCAAAAAACAATACTAATGCTGATTGTGCGCGAATATATTGATAGCGGACAACCAGTTGGCTCGAAATCGCTCGTTAAAAACTATAAATTGGATGTCAGCTCTGCGACGGTACGCAACGAAATGCGTACTCTCACCGAGATGGGATATCTGCGAACAACAACGGGACGAATCCCAACCGAGGCTGGTTACCGTTATTTTGTTCGCCAGGTGATGAGAAATGCTAATCTGCCAAATGCCGTGCAGCGGACGATCTCGCATCAATTTGTCCAAACGCACTCCAGCGTTGGTGAATGGATGACACTGACCGCATCCGTTTTGGCGCATCAGACCCAGGCAGTCTCTTTGGTCACTGCACCTCGCAATGAACAGGTGCTTTTTAAGCATCTTGAACTGATCTCCACGCAAGGACGGCAAATTTTAATGGTGCTGGTTTTTGCGGGGGGCGATGTCTCCCAGCAAATTTTGACCCTGGCAGAAGTTGTTCCACAATCTCGGCTTAGTCAGGTTGCAGAGCAACTTAATAAAAAATTACATGCTTTATCGGCAGAAATGATCTTGGCTTTGCCTCCTCGCACAGATCTTTTAGAGCAAGATATTCTTTTGCTTATTCAGCAGGAGATGTTAGCGCGTGGTGAGGGTGCATCAGGTGAGATTTATATGGACGGCATGGCAAATATCTTGGCCGAAACCTCCTTCGCGGATTCTGACGAAGGACGGCGAACGTTGCGATTTTTTGACGAGCGTTCTCGCTTGCAAGACCTTCTCTCTAGCACCGTGATCGATTCTGCTGTTGGGGGGGTGCAGGTGCTTATCGGCGGAGAAGATAGTTGGGAAGAATTGCGGCAATGTTCTATTGTGCTCGCAAAGTATGGGGTCGCCGGACAAGCCACGGGTACGCTCGGAGTCCTTGGTCCCATGAGAATGCCTTATGCACGTACGATCCCCACTGTCCGTTATATGGCGGATCTATTAAGTGGTTTAGTTACAGAAAATCTTTCTGGAGAGTAGAAGAATGGCAAAAAGTAAGAAGAAGACAAAATCCAAAAAAGAAGAAGAGCAAGTTGAAGAAGAAGTCGCTGAAGTCGTAGAAGTTGAAAAGGTTTCAGGCGAAGAGTTTGCTGCACTGCAAGAAGAATTGGAAGTCAGCAAAGCCGAAGTTGAAAGCAAGAAGGATGAGCTACTTCGTTCTTTGGCAGAGTTTTCTAATTATAAAAAACGCATTGAGCGTGACCAAATGCTGAAACATCAGACCATGAAGGGCGATATTGTAAAGCGTTTTTTGCCTGTAATGGATGATATGTTGCGCGCGTTGCAGAACGCTCCTGAAGACCCTTGGGTGGAGGGAATTCAGCTTATTTACCGCAAACTGGAAGGCGTTCTCGAAGTTGAGGGTGTCACACGTATCGAAGCAGAAGGGGCTGCATTTGACCCCAATTTCCACGAAGCGATTGCGCAAGTGCCAAGCGATGAGCATGAGAGCGGGCAGGTCGTTGAAGTTTTGCAAGAAGGCTATATGCTCGGCGAGCGCGTTGTGCGTCCTGCGATGGTTAGGGTTGCTGAGTAAAAAAAAGAGTTTGGCGTGTCATGTGCAAAAGTATCATGTGTCGCGTTGTGAAAATAGGAGAACGTAATTATGAGCAAAATTATTGGCATTGATCTTGGTACGACTAACTCAGCAGTTGCAGTAATGGATGGCGGCGAGCCGGTTGTTATTCCATCATCTGAAGGAGAGCGACTTGTTCCTTCTGTTGTGGCCGTGAATAAAAATGGAGAGCGACTGGTAGGGCGTGTTGCCCGCAATCAATCCATCATTAATCCCCAAAATACAATTTCTTCAATTAAGCGCTTTATGGGACGAAAATTTGATGATAAAGAAGTGCAGGGTATTTTGGAACGTGTTCCCTATGAAGTTTCTGGGGCATCGAACGGGGATGTGCGCGTGACGCTCGATGGTAAGAAGTATTCTGCCCCCGAAGTTTCTGCGATGATCCTTTCAAAGATCAAAGCAGATGCAGAAGCATATCTTGGTGAAACAGTCACGCAGGCTGTGATCACTGTCCCTGCTTATTTCAATGATGCAGAGCGTAATGCCACCAAAGATGCAGGCAAAATTGCCGGTCTTGAAGTTTTACGTATTATCAATGAGCCGACAGCTTCTTCTTTAGCTTACGGTTTAGATAAAAAAGCCAACGAAGTTATTATCGTTTACGATTTGGGTGGTGGAACTTTTGATGTTTCAGTTCTTGAAGTAGGCGATGGCGTATTCCAGGTTCGTTCCACGAGTGGTGATACTTTCCTTGGTGGCGATGATTTTGATCAGCGCATTATGGATTATCTCGCTTCTGAGTTCGAGAAAGATAATGGTATTGATCTGAAGAAAGACCGCCAATCTTTGCAGCGTTTGAAGGAAGCCGCTGAGAAATCGAAAATCGAGCTTTCAACGATGATGCAGACTGAAATTAACTTGCCTTATATCACCGCAGATGCTTCTGGACCAAAACATTTAGTCTTAACGATGACCCGCGCCAAACTTGAGCAAATTACAGCTGATTTGGTAGATCGCACGATGGCTCCTGTCAAACAGGCTTTAGCCGATGCAGATTTGACAGCAGGCGAGATCAGCGAAATCGTCATGGTCGGTGGGATGACTCGTATGCCTGCTGTGCAAGATCGTGTAAAGGCTTTCTTCGGGAAAGAGCCGCATAAGGGTGTGAATCCTGACGAAGTTGTTGCCATCGGCGCAGCCATTCAGGGCGGTGTTTTGGGCGGCGAAGTAAAAGATGTTTTGCTTCTTGATGTAACCCCGCTTTCTCTCTCCATTGAAACTTTGGGTGGCGTAGCAACTCAATTGATCGAACGAAACACAACAATTCCCACTCGGAAAAGCCAAGTTTTTTCTACAGCGAGCGACAATCAGCCCCAGGTTGAGATTCACGTTCTTCAGGGCGAGCGTCCGATGGCGGCAGATAATAAAACGCTCGGCAATTTCACATTAGACGGTATCCCGCCTGCGGCCAGGGGCGTTCCGCAGATCGAAGTTACTTTTGACATCAATGCCAATGGCATCATCAAAGTTTCGGCGCAAGACAAGGCAACGGGTCGCAGTCAAGATATTACGATCACGGCTTCATCCGGTTTATCCGATGACGAGGTCGAGAAAATGCGCAAAGATGCCGAAGAACACGCTGAAGATGATGCCAAACGAAAAGATTTGATCGAGGCCCAAAATCAGGCAGATAATACGGCTTATGGTGCAGAAAAAGCGATCAAAGATTTGGGCGACAAACTTCCAGATGAAGTCAAATCAGAAGTCGAAGAAGCTGTTGCCGAAGTGCGCAAAGTACAAAATAGCGATGATGTAGAAGAGATCAAAAAAGCGACTGAAGCCTTGACCGAAGTTGTTCAAAAGATCGGTGCAAGCGTTTATGAAGAACCTGCTGCACCCGAAGGCGAAGCAGAAGCCGCACCTGATGACGATGAAGACGTTGTTGAAGGTGAAGTAAGCGAAGAAAAGTAGAGAATTCGGTATTCAGTATTCAGTGGTCAGTGTTTTCTCCTGATAACCGAATACCGATTACTGATAACTGAGTTTTTATGAGCAAACGAGATTATTACGAAGTTCTTGGCATTCAAAAAAACGCTTCCGAAGGCGATATCAAATCGGCTTTTCGGAGGCTGGCGCGTCAGTATCATCCCGACGTGAGTAAAGAAGACAATGCCGAAGAAAAATTTAAAGAAATTAACGAGGCCTATGGCGTTCTTTCTGATTCGCAGAAGCGTGCCAAATTTGATCGTTTTGGTCATGCTGGCATGGGCGATACGGGCGGATTCCAGGATTTCACCGGCGATTTCGGCGATCTTTTTGAAGGTCTCTTCAACAGTTTCGGCTTCGGCGGTATGGGCGGACGCTCTCGCAATGCTCCCCGACGTGGACGTGATCTCCAAAAAGAAATTAAGTTGGAGTTTGATGAAGCTATCTTTGGGATAGAAAAAGAAATCGAGTTTGCGCGTGATGAAGTGTGTTCCACTTGTAAAGGCGACGGTGCCGAACCTGGCTCTAATATCAGCACTTGTTCTACCTGTCGAGGGCAAGGCGAAGTTCGCCAGGTACGCAATACCATTTTGGGGCAAGTTGTTCAAACCACGACCTGCCCAAGCTGTAATGGGCGAGGACAAACCATCGAAACACTTTGTCGTACTTGCCGCGGGAATGGATTAGAACGCAAGACGATCAAAAAGAAAGTCAAAATTCCGGCCGGTGTCGATAAAGGACAGCAAATCCGCTTGGGTGGGGAGGGGCAACCCGGTGCAAATGGTGGCCCGCGCGGCAATCTATATCTGGTAATGAATGTCAAGTCGCATAAATTCTTCCAGCGACGAGATGACGACATTATCCTGAATCTTGATATTAATGTTGCTCAAGCTGTTTTGGGTGCAGATATTGAAGTGCCTACAGTAGATGGCAGCGAAAAACTCAGCATCCCTGCTGGAACGCAACCGGGCAAAGTCTTCACTTTGCGCGCGCGCGGCGTACCACGTTTGCAGCGCAGCGGGCGTGGCGACCAAAAAATCATCATCAATGTTGATATTCCCAAACGGTTGTCTGACGAACAGCGTACTCTCTTTGAGAGCCTTGCGGGAACGCTTGATACCGAGATCAAACCGCAAGAGCGCGGCTTCATGGATTGGGTGAACGACGTTTTTGGTGGATGACCAGTATTTAGTAAATAGTGTTCAGTATTCAGACCTGATGGGTTTTAGAAATCTATCAGGTCTTTTTTTAATTGCCATAGTTCGTTGCTTATGGTAATCTCTGTTCTTTGAAAAAGGCTTAGACGAATAATTATGAAACATTTTCTGCTCAAAATATGGAAAGCGCTGCCTCCTAAGTTGAAAATTTTCTTCTTTCATTTGCTGCGCCCAAAATATATGGTTGCTGTTGCTGCCATTGTTTTTGATAAAAATGGAAAAGTCTTATTGGGCAAGCATACTTATCGCAAGTGTTGCTCATGGGGTATCTTGGCTGGTAATCTTGAATATGGTGAAGACCCCAAAAATGCTATTGTGCGTGAACTAAGAGAAGAGACTGGGCTAGAAATCAGGGTAGAGCAATTGCTAAAAGCCGTGAGTGCAAAAGAAGATCATCACATTAGTTTGATCTATGCGTGTAAAATCGTGGATGGCGTTTTTCAGCCAAGTGCCGAAATTTCAGCAATAGAATACTTTTCTCCTGATGAACTGCCAAAAATGTTGAGCACTGAAAAAGCACTGATACAACAGCTTGTTTTTGAATACTGACCACTGAATACTGGATACCGATATGAACAACTGGCTTGAAGTTTCCTTAACTGTAGATGGCGAAATGGCAGAAGCCGTTGCCGATGTTTTTGCCCGTTATGCACCGGGTGGCGTAGTAGCCGAGCGTGGGATTAAATATCTGGATGCGGATGACCCTGGCACGCCAAAAGATGAAGTAATCGTTCGTGCCTATTTACCCGTAGACGCTCGTCTCGAAGAAACGCGTCAGCGGCTGGAGCAGGGTCTCAGCTATCTAAACATGATTCACGCCCTCCCCGCCCCAACATTTACGCCAATAAAAGATGCCAACTGGATGGAAGCATGGAAAGAACATTATCGCCCCATTTCTGTTGGCAAAAAGCTGATCATTATCCCCGCGTGGATGGAGTCTCCTGACGAAAGTCGTATCCCGATCAAAATTGATCCCGGTATGGCGTTTGGGACGGGAACACACCCCACGACACAGTTAGTGCTGGATTTGATGGAAGATATGATTATAGAAAGAGCGCCATCCACACTTATAGACGTAGGTTGCGGCTCTGGGATTTTGTCTATTGCAGCGCTCAAATTGGGCGTAGAGCGTGCGCTGGGCGTAGATATTGAATCTGCTTCGGTAGAATCTTCGCGTGAAAATGCTGATGTGAACGAGATCGGTGAAGAGTTTATTATCGGTCAGGGATCGGTAGATGAAATTTTAGCGGGGAATTTTGAATTCAAATCTGCTCCTATAGTGGTAGCAAATATGCTCGCCCCGATCTTGATCCGTTTAACGGAAGCAGGTTTGGGCACGCTCGTCTCGCCTGGTGGGATTTTGATCCTGTCCGGGATTTTGGATGAGCAGGAGGAGCGAATCCGTGCGGTAGCGGCATCTCATCAACTTAAAATCTTGGAACGCCGCCAAATGGGTGACTGGATCGCGTTTGCTCTGAGACCAGCGTTGCAATAAAAGAAATTCACCACAGAGACACAAAGGGTACGAAGAATTTCTTTGTGTCTCTGTGGTGCTACCCAATCCCTAACTCCCTAATTACCTAATCCCCAATTTCTGAAATATGCTATTATTGGGAGATGAAAGACCGTCAGCGTTGGCTCCCCTTTTTACTGCTTAATATCTTTGTTTCGGCTGCTGTAACAGGTGCAATTTTGTTTTGGTATGACCGTACGCAGAAAAGAAATGAAATTCCTGCCGCACCGGTCAGCGTTGCTGCGCCTTTAGAAAATCTTTCTGCCGAGTCACTCGATCCTGCGACAACTGACCCTGATGTTGAAATTGACGTTGAAATCGTCAATGTGATCGGCGCAGAGATTTTTGATACAGAGATGGTGTCGGTGCGCTACAGCGGAGATGGGGAGTTGGATTTAGCTGGCTGGTATCTGGAAGACGAAGATAAAAATGTTTTTGTTTTTCCACAGTTGATTTTATTTGCCGAAGGCGCGGTGCGAGTGCATACGATGTCTGGGCAAAATACCGTTGTCGATCTGTATTGGGGTATGCGTGAATCTGTGTGGGAATCAGGTGAAGTGGCAAGTCTGATGGACCCGCAGGGAGTAGAACGGGCAAGCTATAAAGTGCCCTAGTGCGTGTTGCGTAAAATGTATTTCGTAATGATTTTCCTTACGCACTACGCACTACGCACTACGCAATACGAAATAGCATTTTGTTGCCCAAAAACGACTAAACTAAGAACTACCAAGCTAAGAACTAAAAACTACCAAACTAAAAACCATGACCCAAGCATTCTACAGAAAATGGCGACCCCAAAGATGGGATGAAGTTCTCGGACAAGCGCACGTTACAGACACGCTCCAAAATGCGCTCGTTAGCGATCGTGTGGGGCATGCCTATCTCTTTGCAGGACCGCGTGGTATCGGTAAAACATCCGTAGCACGTCTGCTTGCGAAAGCTGTCAATTGTCAGGAAGAAGATGTCGCTGCGCGTCCCTGTGACGAATGTGAATATTGCAAAGCTGTTAATGAAAGTCGTTTTCTTGACCTGATTGAAATTGATGCTGCCTCCAATAATGGGGTGGACGATGTCCGTGACTTGCGGGATAAGATTAATTTTTCCCCTTCGCAAGGAAAATATAAGATATATATCATCGATGAAGTTCATATGCTCTCCACACCTGCCTTCAATGCGCTCTTAAAAACGCTCGAAGAGCCACCACCACATGCTATTTTTATCTTGGCGACTACGGAAACGCATAAGATTCCGGCCACAGTGCTTTCTCGCTGTCAGCGTCATGAGTTTCGACGAGTTTCTGTTGAGAGCATTGTCAAGCAGCTTAATATTATTGCAGAGGGCGAAAATATCACCGCCGATGCAGATGCCATGCAGCTTATTGCCCGTCAATCCAATGGCGGCATGCGCGATGCTATTTCTCTCTTTGACCAACTTTCATCTACCAGCGAAAAAATTACCCTCGAGCTGGCACAAACTGTGCTTGGTACAGCCACAAATCAGACCGTCATCGAATTGATTGATGCAATTCGAGATAATGCTCCCGGTGTGGGCTTGCAAGCAATTCATCGTGCTCTTGATGCTGGCTCAGATCCCCGTCAGCTTGCGCGGCAAATTGTCGAATATCTACGCGCACTCATGCTTTTCCAGATGGGGAATGATGATCAAATTGACGCCACGCAAGATATTAAGACACGAATGAACGCACACGCCAAAAACTTCTCAGCTACGGCGGTGCTAAAAATGATGCGCGCTTTCAATAGCGCGGCCGTCGATCAGCGTGGTGGCTGGCAGCCATCGCTTGGTCTTGAGTTGGCTTTGGCAGATATTTTGGAGATTAATGAACCTGCTCCCGTTGTTCAGCAGAGTACCCAGCCCAAACAGCGCACTGTTGCTCCAGCAGAGGTTAAACGGACTCAAGTTCCTGAACCTGCTCCCGTCAAAAAAACGGAATCCAGCCCCGAGAAAAAGAACGAAGCGGTTTCAGATCCAAAAATTAGCACTCAAAAAATTGTAGGTGCTTGGAAAGACATCCGCGCGCGCGTCAAAGAATCGGATAGAAATCTGGAAGCATTACTGAATTCATGTAAATCTTTAGAAGTAAAAGGCGATACACTTATCTTAGGTATGGCGAGTGAAGTTTTAGCCGAAAAAATTGAAAAAGAAGAGAGTGTTGAAGTTACACAAAAAGCGATTAACGATGCGCTTGGTGTACTATTAAAAATCAAATGTGTGGTCACGAATGCAAATGGAAAAATGCCTTCAGGGGTTGACCAAAACGGACTTGTCGCTGCTGCTATCCAGGCAGGCGGCAAAGTAGTGGATATTCAGGAGTAAAAATGGCAAAAGGTAAAGGACGTAATAAGGGTTTTTCAATGGGCGGAGGTGGAGGACAAGCTGGCATGATGCAGCAACTCCAGCAGATGCAGCAGCAATTAGCCGATGCTCAAGAAAAACTGGCAATAGAAACTGTTACAGCAACGGCTGGCGGCGGCGCGATTTCTGTAACGATGACCGGCGACCAAAAATGCACAGAGGTAAAAATTGCCCCCGACTTTTTAGAAGATATAGATGCGGAGATGCTCCAGGATATGGTGCTTTCGGCAGTCAACATGGCTTTAGATAAGTCTCGTGAGCTGGCAGCAGAGCGTATGGGGCCGCTGGCGAGTGGTTTGCCTTTTTAGTTTTCCCGCTTTTCAGTTATCCAGTTCGTTCGTTTTTCGGAACTGGATAACCGGGCAACCAAATAACCGGATAACTGGATAACGCCCATGATCCTCCCTGAACCCCTTCAAAACCTTATCTATGCTTTCGAGCGTTTGCCAGGTATTGGCCCAAAATCCGCTTCTCGGCTGGCTTTTTATCTCTTGCGAGATGCGAGCGACCTTGGTCAAGACCTCTCGGATGCCTTGGATGGTTTTAAAGGCAAACTTGCCTTTTGCCCTGAATGCTTCAATATCATGGTCAAAGAACGCGAACGTTGTGATATTTGCGATGATTCTCAGCGAGATGAGAGTGTGATTTGCGTAGTAGAAGATGCGCTTGACGTTTTGAGTCTTGAAAGAACAGCTGGTTATAAAGGAAAGTATCACGTTTTGCACGGCGCACTCTCTCCCATTGAGGGTGTTGGTCCCGATGATTTGAAGATACATCCGCTTTTTGAGCGGGTTAAGCGAGAGAATATAAGAGAAATTATCTTGGCGACCAATCCCAGTATGGAGGGAGATGCAACAGCACTCTATTTGAGCCAACGCTTGGCTGGCTCCGATCTGCGAGTGACGCGCCTTGCGCGTGGTCTTCCCATTGGTGGCGATCTTGAATATGCCGACCAAAACACCCTTTTGCGTGCCCTGTCCGGAAGGCAAGAGATGGAATAATGACCAATTTCAAAATTGGTACCAAATTGGTCGATTTTCCTCTTGACACAAAAATGACTCTGCGTATAATAGTGGG
>JABGQT010000210.1 GCA_018648685.1 Anaerolineae bacterium | reverse complement strand
ATGGGGTCAGCGCCGGTATTGGTGAGCGTAACCCGCATTAGTTCGACCTGATCTTCGCTAGATGGAACGAAATTGGTGATTTCGGCTTTTAGCCCTAGTTTTGAGTTTTCCCTGTGGATGCTGTGCCAGAGCAGCCCTGCTTCGACACTGACCTGCTCGTTGTCGTTGAAACGCTCGGCAATTTGTTTCGCTGAATTCCCTGTCAGTGACCAAGCCCCGTACCCTTCGATATAGACCCAAAAATTACGAGCAGCGCGAGTGTTGTGCAGGCTTTCAATCGAAATCGGCTCGGAGAAAAATGTGTTGTGCCCTGTTTTAATATCACCATGCAGGGTAGGGGTGACGACAGACATCATCCCAGCTTCGTTGACAAGGGGGAAGTAAAGGTAGTTGCTGAGATGAGGGTCTTCCAGACGGAAAGTGCCGTCTTTGTTGATAAATTGCCAGTTTTTCATAGGTTGCTTTCTTGTTTTATATTACGGATAAGACGAGCACGAAGTTTTCTTTATGCCTTTAGATTTTTGAGCAGCAGAAAAACCATGACCAGATTCAGCAAAGTGATTACCAAAAAGGGAATAACCATGCCTAGGCCATCTTCTACGCCCATGCGAGCCATATTGATGCCCATTGCGCTGACACCCAAGCCGAGGGTGATGCCTTTGGTCAACATAACGGAACTGAGTAGATAGCCCCAAGCGTCACGGCGCAGCAGGAGAACGCCGCCCAGAAATGCGAGGGGGACGATCAAGCCCAAATCCATAAATTGGATAACGAGCGTGGTCGTGTTCTCCAGTAGAGGGGTGCCACCCTGTAAAAGTGGCGGAACGATGCGTCCTATCCATGCCATCAGGAGGAAGGCGCCGACCAGAAACATAAGGGCGGCGATCCAGCCATGCGGGAGCGTTTTTGAGAATGACTGCGGGAGGGTTTTTAAGTCGAAGGACATCATACACAGAATGAAGGCATAGAAACTAAGTGTGAAGATGGCAACATAGACGAGGAAAAAGGCGTTGTAAGATGCCAAAGTCGCCATCGACATATAGGTGTAGAGAAAAAATCCCAATGTGCCCGTTAGGAGAAATTTTCCCCGCAAGGAGCCACGAAAAGCCAAAAAAGTGGAAATTATCAGGAGCGGCAAGCCGACGCTCAAGGTGATGAGGTCGTTTCCTTGCATTTGTGCGGCAGAACTGACTGTATCGTAGTAGTACAGCCCTTGACCGTAGATTGTCGCTTCTTCGCCACGGTGATTGGTATAGGCGTAGGCTTCTCCAGGCGTTGGGTCGAAAAGACCTGCGCTCGCGGCGATCAGCGCCAGAACTCCCATGATGGGAATGAGCCATTTCAATGTAGATTTATATTTCATTGAATAATCCTGTGATGTAAATTTCGTCGTATGTAGAAAAACAGCCGCTATAGCTAGGCAATTTCTTTCTGAAAATTGGCCTTCCAGAAACTAAGTGCGCCAAGTCCTAAAAAGAGTGCAGACAAGACCAAATAGAAACCGGTTTCACCTGGTGCTGCGGTTTGATTGAAGAGCGGCTTTAGGAGATTGCCCAAACCCACTGAAAAAAGCAGCGTAAACGCTTTGATAAATAATATCGGAGCAAAGACTAATCCCAGTGGGTTCCTCTTTATCACTAAAGTGGCGCTAATCAATATGGCAGGCAAGACAAATACCATGTCGAGAATATAGATGGAATACAGAAAGTCGATCTTTTCTCCCGTACGCATCAGGGGCAAAAGTTGGCTAGTCCAAAGGAAATAAAAGAGAAAAGCCGTAAAGATCAAAAACCCTGCCGATAGATTCCTAAGCCAATTTGCTGCCTGAATATTTTTCAATGCATCTTTATCAATACTGAGCAAGCTGTAAATCAAAGCCCAAAAAGAGAGCGAGAATATCGCCATATAGAGCAGATAGAGTCCGTTTATACATCCGCTCAATAACATAGATACCGTAGCCATAAAAGATATATGCCAACAAACTCAGAATCAGAATTTGCTTTTTGGTGTCTTTCTGATCAGTTTTGAGACTCAGGAATAAAAGCGTGGCACCAGCAAGAATAGTGACAAAGTCTTGAGAGATAGTTCCCGGCAGCAGATCAGAGCGAAGGACTGTGCTGTAGACATCCTGATTGAATACGCCAACCAGAGCAGCTATTAGAGATAAAAACGCTACCG
>JABGQT010000001.1 GCA_018648685.1 Anaerolineae bacterium | reverse complement strand
GCTGACGATCTACGGGGTTGCTCATATCAAGGACGGATGTGCCGTTTGAGTTAGGGTCATGGATAAGGTAGCGGTCTCCGCGAATATTGCGTAGCAGGGGGAATGTACGTGTTTTCTCATCCAGATGAATCAGAGATGCTCTGGTTTCAGCAACGAGAACAACCGCTTGCATCAACGCATCCACTGTCCTTGATGTTGATTTTGCAATGGTGACCAGTAGATAGCCGCTGACAGGAATGGCTATCAAGCCCGTTACACGGATAAAGCGCTGCCAGGCAAGTTGAAGCTCAGCCTGCCGCGCGCGGCGGTTTTCCAGGTCGATCACTTCGTTCTGGCGCTCTATTTCAGTTGCCTGAGCGGTAGCTGTAGCTGCGACTTCGGCCAATATCCTGGTCTCGTAACCATCTGCGTCTGCGCGAGGGTTATCCAGATTGCAGGCAGTGAGGAACAAGAGTGTCGAGAGTAGCACAAAGGGCATACGGTTAGCAGTCATTAATGTCTTTGCCATTCTATAAGCACCTCTAATCCAGAAATTCTGCATATTTACCAGATGTATACCGATTTCTGTCTTCTCCCGGATCTTTAGTCTTGGGTAAGGCTGGGGCTTTTTCGCCTGAAAGGAGCCTTTTGCGAAAATATCCTGCGCGGTTCGTTAGCCCATCTTTTTGAAGAGTGTATTTTGCCCAGGCAATTACCTGAGCAGAATCTTTCGCATATTCTTTTTCGATGACGGATGCCGTATCGCTCCAACCCATTTCTTCTAGCATCGTCAGCAAATCTTCAGGCAGAATGATTTTTTCATCACCACCACCACCATCACCATTATCTGGTTGTCGGTGGGGAGGGGGGCTTTGTCTTTGGCTATGGTGCTTTTTTTTGCGTGCGGTGTTGACAGCAGGTGTTCGCTTGCTTTTTTCTTTGCGGTACGATGATGGTGGTGTTTTAATTTCGTGTCTTGGAATAGTGTCTAGAGAAGTGTCTTTTAATGATCGCTCCTCATTTACATTTTTTGCATCCTCTATAGTGTTCGTGACCTCATCTATAGCATTTTGGGATGTATCATTGGCGTTTGCGGAAATTTGATAATCATCGTCGCTGACTACCTCATTAGTGTTTTCATCATCTTCTAATAACTTGCCCTTATCATTGCTTTTCATCCCTTGAAAGCGTAAATTATACAAACGGGTGACGATTCCCTTTTCGTACTGCTCTTTCCAAACAACGAGACCTAATAAAGCAGCTTCTCCCAAGGCTCGCTGAATTGTCTCAAGAGCAAACCCCGTTCCATTGTCATATCGTTGTAGTTTCCCATCACTGTATTTTCGCCCGTTAGCAATTTCTTCAGCAGTTAGCCAAGCTCCATCTTCGTTTTGATATCCCCAAGCATGGCGAAACAAATATTCTACAGAGAGAATGACCGCTGCGCTACCTGTTTTACGAATAGTATCAATCCAGTTTTTAGGCACTTTGAAATAGTTTGTCGTGGGTTTTTTAAAACCTTTTTCAAATACACCGTCGCTGTTTTTCCCTTCCTTTTTCTCTTTCTTTAAGTTCGGTTGGTAGGTGCGCATCTTTCTTGCTCCATCCTCTTTGTCTTGATGAACATTCAAAGCCCCTAGTTTTGCTAATGTGTGAGCAGCTTTACGCACGGCATTTTCTGAAACGCCTACCCCTTCATCCATGCGGGTGTTTTTCTTGCTTCGCCGCCCTGAATAAATTTCGTTTGCAGAAAGTTGAACATACCCATCGAATTTACTGTCGCCCCAAGTGTGTACGAGAACATATTCCAGCACTTTCAGAAGGGTTGCAAAGCGAGAACCAACTTTTCTTCGAGCGAATATCCAAAAATCAAACCACTCGTTAGGCAGCCTATAAAAATTTTCTTTTGGTTCAGAGAAGCCTTGGAAGTCAAATGTTTTAGCCATGCTTCCCCCTTGAGGCTATATAATCACATTTTATAGAAGTAATATAGCTTTTTAAGCCGGAAGTAATACATATTCGAGTCTCAGACTTCGAATATTGTTGCCTATTACAAGTATTCCAAAATTGATACAAACCGTGACTTATAGACTGATTTAATCCCCCTTTATAGTAAGGTAAAATACTTTTTAAGGTTGGTACAAAATCAGTTGTTGAGGTTTCGATAAAGTGTGTCCGAATAAGATTTGAACTTACGACCGTT
>JABGQT010000109.1 GCA_018648685.1 Anaerolineae bacterium | reverse complement strand
GAGGCAACCATGCTATTTTACAGCCTTTACTCTTTTTTCATGCGTAAGCCCTGCCCATAATCTCTTTCAACTTTAGCAATGCGTGTTTTATACTCGCTGTACCAAAGTTCTTGCCCTTTTTCTTGAGCAATGATATGTTCAGCATTTGCCTTCCAAGCTTTAATGGATTCCGGATCTGCCCAATAAGAAACGGTGATTCCTACACTCTCTCGCGCCGATTCGACGCCAAGAAATCCCGGTTGTTGGGCGGCGAGTTCGACCATGCACGTTGCCATCTTGCCGTAGTCATTGTCTCTATCTCTACGATGGGATGTGAAAATGACGGCATAATAAGGTGGTTTGGGGGTATTTGCAATTTCAGACATTTTATAGCAACTCCACTTTCTTGTAGCGCACATTCCCTGCGGTGATCTTGCCAATATCAATTGCATCTGTTGGGCAATTGTGAATGCAATTAAAGCAAACATCGCAACTTTCACCAAAATCGATATGTCCATCCAGCACGATATTATGTCGAGGGCAGCCATTGACGCATTTCATACACTCAATACACGTTTCGGGATTTGAATGAAATTGCCCAATATAAGCGCGATGATGATTATCGTATTTATTTTCAAAGTATTTAACAACACGCTCATCGAAGTCCGTATACCATTTTTGGCGTGGTGTTTTTGCAGGTAAAGCACCTTCCACCTTTCGAATAAGCTCAGCGACTTTCTTATCAATATCTCGGCTGTGGATGCGTTTGAGAACTCTCTCCATAAGCGAATCTTTTTTCGCAAACAAGATCAGAAAATCTGTGCCGGGCATAAAAAATTCTGCAAAGCTTACGGGACTAAAATTTTGGTCAACTGAAAATGCCATGATATTTTTCATGGCATCTCCAGAATAGAGTCCTTTGGTGGTAAAGAAAAAAACGGGGCGTTTTTTTCCTTCCATCCTTTTCAACAAGTCAAAAAGAAGTTCGGGCGCTTCTCGAAAATAGATCGGGAAGCCAATGCCCAGCACATCAAAATCATCATCTATTCCCTCGCGATTACTTTCCTCACTTACCTTCACGCTGCTGACCCTGTGCGAGTTTTGCTTCAACGCTTTTGTGATCTTTTTAGCGACAAATTTGGTATTCCCTGCCCCGGAGTAATAGCGGATAGCGATTTTCATTTCCCTAGGCTTCGTTCACCATCAAAACAATTCTACCTTTCACAGCTGCCTGCTCGATCAATTCGTGCGCTTCTTTTGCATCTTCGAGTTTCATACGTCGTTCGATGGCGGGGCTAAATTTGCCCGCTTTGAGCAAGTCAAATAACGCTGCCAAATCTTCTTTGAACCATTCAGGATGTTTTTCACGCATTCCGCCAATGGCATAAAAAGCCGTCTTGCGCCCATTCGGTAGGATATTCCACAGCGCGACTTTCATATAATCCACGGGGACATTGCCACCCTTGCCCATCGCATCATCGTAAAAGCCATAAGGGATGAGTATCCCGCCCTTTTTCAGGGACTCGAAGGATCGCTTGAAATGCTCTCCGCCGATGAAGTCGAAAACCGCATCGCACCCACCCTCGGCTTGCATCCGTTTAACAAAATCTTCTGTACCGTAATCAATGTGCGTTGCCCCCAAGCTCTCGACCAACTCCCGTTTAGATGCGGATGCCGTCCCGTACATCTTCAGATCAAGCAATGCGCCGAGTTGCAGCAATGCTGTCCCGACCGCCCCACCTGCGCCATGCACGAGAATACTCTGCCCACGCTGGATATTTGCCACACGATGCAGCATCTGATAGGCAGTTACGTAAGATAAAACCATGCTAACGGCATCGGCGGGGTCTATCCCCTCGGGGACGGGGACAAGCGAATCAGCCGGGCGGAGCAGGTATTCTGTATATGCCCCGTAGACTGTTAAATCTGCGACGACCAAGCCCAAATCGAGTCCGTTTACGTCTGATCCCACTTTGTCTACAACGCCGACCATGTCGTATCCAGGCGAAAGCGGCGGCGTCCCTTTGAAACCATAATAAATCCCCTTGCGGACGAGGGTGTCGGTGAAGGTTGCGCTGGCAGCCAAAACTTTGACGCGCACTTCGCCCGCAGCGGGTTCGGGGAGGGTATCTTCAGTGACGACCTGTAAAACATCGGGTGTGCCAAATTCGTTGAGAATTACTTTTTTGTAGCTCATTTCTTACTCCTTGGGGTTGGATAAATTTTTGATAAGTTCAGGTAATTGACCAATATCTTCGAGTTCGTGATAGTAGTTTTTCTGGGCTTCTTCATCAGAGACGGTCTCATGCGCCCAAGTGGTGCCATTGGGGATATAAACTGCCGCTCCGCCAATAGCTACGATAGGCAGTACGTCTGATTTGAGAGAGTTACCGACCATCAGAAAACGCTCAGGAGCGATCTCGTATTTGCTCAGAAGAGCCTTGTAGATATCGCTGGTCTTTTCGCTGACAACTTCGATATGTTTGAAGCAGTCTCCAAGCCCTGATTTGACGACCTTTCTTTCTTGATCAAGCAGATCACCTTTTGTGATGATCATCAGCATATGCGATGCGGAAAGCGCCTGAATAGTCTCGCGCACATTAGGGATCAGTTCCACGTCTGCAGAAATCATTTCTCTGCCAAAACCGATGATCTCACATATCTCCTCTGTTGTGATTTTCTCCTCTGTGAGTGCAATGGCGGTTTCGATCATCGAGAGGGTAAAGCTCTTGATGCCGTATCCATAGGCGGCGGTATTGCGCGTTTCGGTCTTGAAGAGTTCCTGAACAACAAACTCCGCGGGATGATAATCGGCGAGTAGTTCGGCAAGTTTTTCTTCTGCCTGTTTGTAATAGATTTCGTTATGCCAGAGGGTGTCATCAGCATCGAAAGCGATGATATCGAAAGCAGATTCCTGTTTGTGGCTCATAGTTATTTCCTGGCTTTCCAAAAATAGTTGATAAAGAAGCTGCCCACCACGAGACAGTAGACCTTAATAGCAATCTCGATATATTCATCCATCGTTTGCATGAAGAGCAAGCCTGTGTTGAAACTATAAAGAAAAGCATAGAGACCCAAAAAGATCAACCCCGACCCTGCGGCAATCCCAAAGGGAACGGCGCTCTCACGTCCCTGGAGCAGATAGTAGCCACCGAGAAAAGCCGTTACACCTATCCACGCGTCGGCGAGGGGGAATGCCATGAACCAATCCACATAGCCAGGGATCAAATCCACGACAGGGAAAACACCGGTAAAGACCGAAATCCAATAGGCGAAGATGCCGAAGGTGGTGAAGAAGGATAACCCAATAGCAAGTTTTTTCTTATTCACTTCATTCCTTTTCAAGCAGAAAATCTATTTTTGTATATTTCTTTCCATTAACTTGCACTTCAAGGCCATGTTTACCTGGATAGTGTTTTCGAGTGCTACGTTGCAGGAAGGAATGTTTTTTTGTGATGGTTATTCTCTCACCGGGGGCGATTTTTTTCTTGGCGGCTTTGAAAACTTTTGGGGTTTGCTTGCCATTCGCCTTCATAAAGTAGATGAGATAATCCACCATTATTTTGCTGGGTTCATCTTCCCGCGATCTGACTGTGAAAGAGAATTCGATCTCTTCGCCAATGGCGGGAGCATCATTACTGAGATTGATTTCAGAGACAGAGATTTTTACATCCGGGTTATAGCCCATTAAATTCAGCGCGCTGGGATGCCCCTCTTTAAGCAGGCTACGCAGGGCGTGAGCGATGATCCAGTCCATTTCTTTGGATGGGGCAGATTTTTGCCAACGCTCCAACGTTTCGACAACAATATCGGGGTTATCTTTTGCGATGTCATTGAGGTTATTGGCGACCGAACGGCGCACCATCAAATTGGGATCGCTTTTTAGCTTTTCGAGAATCTTAATAACGGGCAGCGGATCGCGCTGGAATTCGGGCAGGCGTGAAAAAAGCGGGAGCCGTGGACGCGTCCCTTCGGAGGCTAGGCGCCGCGCAAAGGGGCTTTCATCCTGCGTGAGCGTGTGCAAAAAGGTCATTGTTTTTGATGGATATTTCTCGATGAAAGTGCGAATATCGCCTTCTGCGGTGAAACGCTTGGTCATCTCGTAAAGGGCGTTGATGGAGGTGACGAAATCGTCCAGGCCATAGCGGCTGATGAAGAGGCATTGCGGCATCACGATGAAGCCGTCGAATCCGCTCAGGGAATCGGTAGCAGGTTCCGGGCCAAGTGCGTCTACTAATATTTGGGCAGCACTCTGAAAATCGTCCGGTAGATGCTTGTGGAGGGTATCCGAGATGAGGGAATTCCGATCCCCAAAACTGAGGGCAGATAATTGCTGTGTGATTGCATCCACAAAGACATCACGCTCAAAGGCGTCCCAAACACGGACGATATTGTCGGCGAGTTCGTTGACTAGCCCGGGGTTGAAGACATCACGGAATTGGAATTTCTCGGTCATTTTTCGGCTTCATTCATGTCGAAAGCATCCCATTCGGTACGATAGGTTGCCTTTTCTTCATCCGATAAAAAGCTGGCTTCAAGGGTATTTCCATTGAGCTGCCACAACTCATCCCAGGAAAAACCCTGTTTTGCGAGCAGAAGATATTCGCTCGTCAAATCGGTTGAAAACATGGGCGGATCATCGCTGTTGACGGTGCAATAAACGCCGGCATCTACCAATTTGCGAATCTGATGGGGTTCGTTAAACGGCGTCACCTTTAGGCGATAATTGCTATGCGGACAGACCTCCAGCGGGATTTGCGTCTCAGCCAGATATTCGAGCAATTTGGGATCATCCACAGCGCGGACGCCGTGTCCGATACGCTCAGATTTCAATTCGGTCAGTGCCCCCCAAACGCTTTCCGGTCCCACAACTTCTCCCGCATGGGCCACGACGTGCAATCCCTGGCGTCGTGCTTCCTCGTAAACATCCATGAACAACCCAGGTGGAAAACCGACTTCTGGTCCCCCAAGCCCCAGCCCGATAAAGACGCCTGCTTCTCGCCCCTTGAGAATGAAATCCAGCACGCGATAACGTGACTCCGGGATGTGGCGGGCGATGTCGGGGATAAAACGCATTCCGATGTCATACTTTTCTTTGGCGTGTTTGATGCCCTCTGCGAAAACGGTAATCACTTCCTCCTGCGGGAAATTATCGAGCATAAAAGATGCGCTCAAAAAAACTTCGCAATAACGAACGTTGTGCCGCGCCTGCTCTGCGAGAAAACGTTCAAACATGAAGGCGAAGTCATCTGCGGTTTGCATGCACTGCGTTGCCAGTAGGTAGATATCAAGAAAATGATCGAAATCACGGAAAGCATACATGGATAGCCACTCTTCCAGCGTCGCCGCAGGGAGCGTAACCTTATTGCGTTGAGCCAGCTCCCAGACGGTAGCGGCATCGGTTGCGCCTTCGAGATGTACGTGTATTTCGGCTTTTGGCATCTCCCAAAGGCGTTTACTTAATTCAGGCGAAATAGGGGTGTTCTCATAAATCTTTGTCATAGAAATTTCCTAATCCTAAGCACTAGAAATTGCTTTTAGCGCATTTTGAGCTGTGAGCACCCGCTCACGGTGACGACGTTCTGCGCGTTTTTGAAAAAAATCGCCAAAGGTCGCTGTGCAATTTGTAACGAGATGTGGTTCGAAGCCTTTCTCTTCTGCCGTGTTCAAGGTGAGCGAGGGGCATTGATCGGTTGCAAAACCACAGATGAAGATGGTTTGAATATTGTTCTCACGTAAGGTTTCCTCGAGCATACTTTCGTGGAAGGCATCGAAACCTTTATAGTTATAGGTCTCTCGCAGGGCGATCAGATCGCCTTCTTCGTAGAGACCATCAACGATCTCTGATCTCCATGTCCCTTTGGTAAATATCTTTCCGAAGGTGAGATATGCCATCCAGCCTTTTTTATTGGCAGGGTCAACGATAAGAGGAGCGTGAATAATTTTGATGCCCAGCTTACGGGCTTCTGCCACAAAACTCTGCGTATTTTGGATTGCATTTCGCTTTTCCAACTGACTCTTTATGAGCGTGTAGAAGAGACCTTTCTTTGTCCACTCTTTTTGGAATTCGATGAGTACGATGGCGCTTTCGTTAACTTTGTGCATTAGCGTTCCTGACGATAACGTACGAAATAAGTCCAGCCTAGGAGCGTCAGCCCACCGAGCATAAAGAAGTAGCGCAACAAGTCGAAGATGTGGTTAGGGAAGGTATAGACCAACACGCCAATGGGCAGGTAGCCAAACCACAGGCTGTATTTGAGAAATTTCTCAAGGGCGGTATCGCTGTGCAGAACAAAGGCAAAAAGGAAGAAGCCCAGATAGCTGCTGTGAAATTTGAGTTGGCTCCAAAGCATCCGCTCCTGAATATCGGCGAGGGAGATGGGCATCCCGTTTATTGCGGTGGTCAGTTGGGTCATCAGGTCGTGGTTTTCATGCAGGTCGAGATAGGCGGTAATAATCAGCGCACCCAAACCAACAACGACCACCCAGATATTATCTTTATTCCATGTATCTATTGCAAGAAAGATAAAGGCGGCAGTGTAGAACATCAAAAAGAGGTTGTCAAAAGTCAGGATAATGCGCAAGGGGATTTCTGCGGCGATGATGTTTTTTGTGTAGCTCTCAATACTGGAAATGGTCTCAAAGTTCTGCGCAGTCACGCCCCCACTGAAGAGTGAAGTAGTGAGCATTCCAGCCAGCATAAGCGCAGCAGCGAAAGCAGGGAAGGCGATAAATTTGTAGATTTCTTTTTTGGTCATGATTTTCTCCTTTGGTCTATTGCTTTTGTGCTTGCCCAATAATCCCTAAATGGGTGTGTTGAAAAGCATCAGGATATTTCAATCCGTAGCCTAAAATACGATCCATGCTGGAGTGCCCGAAAAGGATCAAGCCAGCTAATTGCAAGGCGGGATTTGCGCTTAAGATACCAAGAATATAAACGCCAATTCCAAGCGCTTTATGATGGATGAAGTTGTAAGTGAGTGCGCCCAAACGTGTTCCGCCTAGATAGCCGAGCATGCTCAAGTCGGGTGTAAATAAGAGGGCGGGATACCACCACCAGGCATAATCCAATCTTGAGAAAAGAAAGATGGTGACGCCGAACATAAATAATTCTTCGAGTTTTAGTAAATTTTTCATTTTTGATTCCATAAATTTTCTGTCATTTTGCCCATTTGCACAGGCTCCATATGTATAAATTCAATTTCTCTTACCATGCTCATTTTTGCCCACATCATGGCGTGACCTTTAGTGAAGCGGACACGTTGCACGCGCCGTTGCCATAATTGGATTTCTTTTTCGGTCGCTGGGCGTAGATCACCAGCTTTTCCATAAAGACGTACTGCGGGAGGATTAGGGAATTCTCCGCGCAACAATGATTTCAGCCAGAAGCCAATGCCGCTATCAACAGCCATCACACAAACTTGCTGATTCTTTTGCAAATTCTGCGGCAATTGACGAGGAAATTCTTCAAAATAGATTCCCTGCCCGGGTTCACCCAAAATCAACGAGCCGATAGGCGTGATATGCGGCTCGCCTTTTTTATCCACCGTCGCGATGGCGTAATGAAAGGAGGAGCGAAAGGAACGTTTGAAAAGAGCTCTAATCTCTGGCCAGTTTTCTGTGAGCGACATTTTATTCACCTTCCAATCCCATCCGCGTTAGCATTGCTCGAATTTCAACTTCAAAAAAATCATCCACATCTACATCATCGGGCACAGCGGCGAAATGACCGTTGATCTCCAGCGAGAGCATTCCGTGGATCTGTGACCAACTCGCCATCGCAAATTGGACGACAACGGGGTCGCCTTCGTAGCCAAATTTGTTGATCCATGCCTGGATCATATTTGGGGTTGATCTAAGAACACCTTCTGTTTTGAGTACCCCGTCTTGCCAAGCATTATGGAGTACGCCGATCAGTACAGACATATTTCCCGCTGCGGCTGGACCGGTGATTTCCATCGGAGCATGATAATTAGGGATTGGCGTGCCGAATATCAAGTTATATTCTTCGGGGTGTGCCAGCGCCCAATTTCGATAGGCGCGGGCGGATGCAAAGACTCGTTCTCCGTCTGATGCTTTCTGAAGAGACGCTTGCGAAAGACGCAGAGCATCTCCCAGCGAGTTGTAAGCATCGACGATTAACGCCGTAACAAGATCGTCGCGGCTGGGGAAATAATTGTAAATAGCAGGGGCGGTGATTTTCAGTGCGCGAGCGATTGCGCGCAGAGATAGAGAAGCTGATCCGTTCTCTATCATTTGGCTTCTAGCAACTTCCTTAATCGCATTTTCAAGATCAGGATGTTGTTCCTTTTGCTTTGGTCTTACCATTTATTTCTCCTTAAGTTAAATAAACACTGTATATATACAGTGTTTATTTAACTTTGTCAAGTGTTAATTTATCTAATATTACGAAGGTACTCTATTTTACGTACTCTGCCCCACCCTAACTTTCTCTCAAAAGGAAAAGAAGAAAACTACGCCAAAACGCTCTCTTCTCCAGAGCCACGAACAAAAATACAGGAGCCGTTGACTTGCTCGGAAATCTTCTTCATAACTTCCAGATCAGGTTCGTGAGATAAACCCAGCATCGTCAAATCTGCACGAGGTGTTTCTGCCAGGGCTTCATCAAAAGGCTTGGTTGTAACAAAAAAAGTAGTTTCTTTGGGCAAACGAGCTAACTTAATCCGTTCTGCCAAGAATTGACTGGCTTTTTCTTTTGTTTCTTCATCGGGGACAGCCATATTCAACGTGATATGAGCCTTCCAATTTTGAGCCAGTTGATAGGCTAGCAAAATAGCAAGATCAAGATTGCTTTGATGCAGATCATGTTTCCAGTCAGGTTCCTGATTAGAGACCCAAACATGTATATTCTGCTCACGACCTAAGGAAAGGATCGGGTCTCGTGCCAATAATGCAACGCCCATTTGATAAGCGGCTGTTTTGTCAATCAATTGCTGTAGTTCGTCCAGTTCACTCTCTGGGCGCAAATGCAGAAACAAGATATTCGGACGGAAAAAAGTGTTCCGCAAAACCTGTGTCGTCATCCGCACACCGTTCACAAAATCATTTTCTTCAAGGAGCGTTGTGTTAGAGTAGATACCTTCGTCAGTAAAGGCTTTTGTGAGTAAACCCAGCCCTTCTAATTTCTCGCTTTCACCTTCTTCATAAATACCCAAAGCACGTACAGTCCCTTTTGGGTAGGCCATAGCACGCAAAAAACGATAGCTACCTGAGAAGATTCCTACCGAGCGAACAGGCACTAAAACAACCGGTTTCCAGGTTCGCTCTCGTGCTGCCTGCATTCGTCGCGTACGTTTTACAGCCCACTCTGCTACAGATTCAAATAAACCGCTGCGCACATCGCTGTTTAAACTGGCGAGCTTACGAGGTGCTAAATAAACATAGATCGCAACAACCAAAATAATGGCTATCAAGCTGAAAACGGGATTGATCAAAAACATCACGAAAGTACAGCCCAAGACCCCAATAAAAGGAACAATGCGCGACACACTAAACGTAGGGCGAAAACTGATCGTATCCAGCGTTTGCTTGATCAAAACAACCACATTTAACATAGCGTATGTGATCAGAAAAAACATGGTGATAATGGCAGCAACTGCATCCAGACCGCCCCCAGCCAGTGCTGCCAAAAGAGCAATAAAACCCACAGCACCTGCGAAGAACATCGCCTGACGAGGCTCACCATCTTCTGATTCTTTAGAGAAAAAATCACTAAAGGGAATAATCTTATATGAAGCGAGGGCTTGCATTACGCGCGGAGCAGCAACCAAAGAACCTAAAGCGGAAGAAAAAGTTGCGCCTAACATCCCGGCTAAAATTGCCCATCCCCAAAAGGCTTTTTCTACCATCAGAGTCGTATTTGAAAGCAACTCTTCAGGGGAGGCAATACGAGAGAGCCAATAGATCAGCGCAAGATAAATCAAAAGAGTTACGCCAATCGCGCTCATCGTGCCGACAGGAATATCCTTTCTTGGGCTGCGTAAAGAGCCACTCATGCTAATGCCCACCATAATGCCGGTCACGGCGGGGAAGAAAACGGCAAAGGTTTCCCAAAAGTTTGCGGCGCGGAATCCACCCCAAAACACGGGCGTTTCGGTAAATCCAGTTTGTCCCACCACAGGGAAACTTGCTAATGCCACAGAAAAGAGTGAGAGTCCGACAATCCCCAAAATGATGAATTGTGTCCTCGAAGCAAATTTCGCACTAATATAAACGATCAAGAATACAGATAAAAAAGTTAAAATTGCAACCAAAGCTTCTGGATGTGTGGGGAAAATCCGCAACCAGGATTCTGTAAAAGCTAAAACATAAAGCGCAATAGAAATCCCCTGCGCCAAAAAGAGCGGAACACCAATGCTGCCGCCTACTTCCAAACCCAGCGATTGAGAGATGATCGCAAATGCGCCACCTGCACCAACGCGCGTATTTGTGACCACAGAAGAGACAGCCAAACCTGTGCTGATCGTAATCACATGCGCGAGCAAAATGATCACGATCGCGCCGCCCAGCCCCGCGTTACCGACAACCCATCCTGTACGCAAATACATGATCGCGCCCAAAATCGTAAGCACAGTGGGCGTGAATACACCTGCAAACATCCCAAATTTTTTATTCGTTTTTTCGGCACTTTCTATCACCATAAAACTCCTTTTCCGTTATCCCCTCAAAAAGCATCTCAGAATTATAATATAAGCAATATCCTTATTCTTGCATATCGGAGCTCCCAATGACCTTTTCTATAGACGAAAGATACCTTAATCAAAGTACCCAAAAACTTGTTCAGATCAACTCGATCAATCCTTTGCTTAGCCCGGAGGGAAAAGGGGAGGGCGAGATCAGCGCCTATGTAGCGGATTCTTTAAATGCCCTCTGTTTGGATGTAAAACGCAGCGAGATCGCTCCCGGACGTTTTAACGTGGTCGGCACCCTCAAAGGAAGCGGCGGCGGACGCAGCCTCCTACTTAACGCCCACATGGACACGGTCGGCGTTGATGGAATGACCATAAACCCCTTTGGCGGAGAATTGAAAGATGGTCGCATTTATGGGCGGGGTTCCCAAGATATGAAAGCCAGCCTCGCCGCAATGATGGCTACCGCCAAAGCCCTTGTAGATGTGGGTATTACCCTTAAAGGCGATCTACACATCACTGGTGTTGCCGATGAAGAATATGGAAGTCTTGGTACAGAAGCTCTTGTGCAAGAAGTAAGTGCAGATGCGGCTATTGTCACCGAACCAACCGATATGCATCTGTGTCGTGCTCATCGTGGCTTTATTTGGTTTGATATAGAAACTTTCGGGCGTGCTGCACACGGAAGCCGCTACAGCGAAGGCATCGACGCAAATATGCGTATGGGACGTGTTTTGGCAGAATTAGACAAATTGGAACAAGAGCTATTAACACGAAAAGGGCATGAGCTAACAGGTCCCCCATCTCTTCATGCTGCGCTTATCAAAGGCGGTACAGAAGTGAGCACTTACGCCGACCTCTGCCTGCTCAATATGGAACGACGTACGGCACCCGGCGAAAATATCGATGATGCGCTGGCAGAAATACAGGAGATCATTGATCGGCTTGTGGTGCAAGACCCAACGTTCAAAGCCAAAGTTGAGCGCACTTTCTGGCGAGAACCATTTGTGGTTTCCCCCGATGCAGAGATCGTCCAAATTCTGGATAATGCGCTGGGCGCACGTCTCGGTCATCAACCTGCGCATACGGGACAAACTTTCTGGACAGATGCAGCATTATTTGCTGATGCCGGCATGGAAACGGTTTTACTTGGCCCAAAAGGCTATGGGCTACATAGCGCCGAAGAATGGGTAGATATGGAATCCGTGCTGGATTTGGCATATATACTCACAGAAACGGCTATTAAGTATTGTGGCTAAGCTAGAAAAGGAGAAGAGCAATACCTTTATTCACTCATGTTACGCACTTTCTAAACTATTCTCTTTTGTTTTCCTGCCGCCCCCCTGCCCTGCCGGGCCTCCCCCCATTTTGAAAATATAAAATGGGGGGAACAAGAAAAAACAGTGCTTTTAGAGAAAATACTCTTTTTTGAAGCCAAGCCCCTCCCCTAAATTTCGCTTTTAGAATTTGGGGGAGGCTGGGAGGGGGTGGAGATTGCAAAATATCCTAAATGTGTAACATCAGTTATTCAGACAAAACCCCTCTTTCTATTTTCTATATGATGGTTATAATAAGGAGAAAGGGTTTGAGGGAGGCTTTTCTCCTCATTATCATTAGTTTCTTTGCTATAGATATCTTGGGAGGAAATGTTAAGTTTTTCATGTAATTATTTATCCGGTTCGCGAAGAAAATAATGAAGCCTTTTTATATCCTTACTCTTTTCCTCTCATTACTTTCAGGGCTTTCAGCTTGTGCGCCTGCCCCCAAAAAAGAGTTGCTCATCTACTGCGGCATCACGATGATCCGCCCAATGAGAGAAATAGCCGACATCATTGAAAAGCAAGAAGATATAAAGGTCATCATCATTAAAGGCGGTTCTGGTAATTTGCTTCGCTCCATCGAGATCAACGGCGTAGGCGATCTTTATTTACCTGGCTCAGCGGGCTATATTGAAAGCGCAACCGAAAAAGGCCTGATCGTCGAAGACAATTTAGTGGGATACAACAGAGCTGCAATCATGGTCCAAAAAGGGAACCCTCTTGAAATCAGTAACGATCTCGCCAATCTCGCTAATCTAGACTATTATGTTGTTCTCGGAAATCCAGATAGCGGTAGCATAGGCAAAGAAACCCGTCGTATTTTAGAAGAGAAAGATCTTTATGAGCTAGTTTTGCAAAACACGCATGAGCTAACAACCGATTCTAAAGACCTCGTCTCTGCACTCGTTGAAGAAAAAGCTGACCTTGTTATCAATTGGTATGCTGTTTCAACGTGGCCGGAAAATGAACCGCATATGGATGCTCTTCCAATTGAAATAGAGCTTGTCGTGGAAAACGAGCTGATCCTGGCATCGCTTAGTACAGCGAAAGAACCTGAGCTAGCTCAAATTTTTATGGATTATGCAATCTCAGCAGAAGGGCAAGCTATTTTTCAAAAATATGGCTTTGGTGCCCAAAATAACCGGTAGTGGTTAAATTGAAGAGATGCGATGATTCTGCGAGGAAGGCTTTAGCCTGACAAAGCAGTCTCGCAACCTAAAAACGAAATTGCTTCGCTCCGCTCGCAAAGTCATCATCACCTAGTGTTTTACCGCTATCCAGAAAAGAAGATACGAGGGTATTAGCATATAAAAACTTAGAAAGGCAAGAGAATGCAAAAAATCATAAAAGAACCGATACTAAATAGAGCACGAAATCTTTTCCTGATTTTTTTAACGACCCTTGGCGTTATTACGATAACCAATTACTCAACCACATTCTTAGAGAGTGAGTACCAGAAACGCCTCAATAATCAACGTACACATGAATCTCTAGGGGAAGAAATTCTCACTGATTTGATCGCGCTTGAAAATGAATTCAACAAGCTCCCTTCCATTGAAGATGCTCGAGACCTTGCACTTGCCGAAGAGAGGATCAAAGAACTACAAACAGAGCTTCGAGATATTATTCAGATCTTACAAAAGGGTGGGCATTTCAGAAAAAGTATTCCCGCAAACCTTAATCGGGCAAATGAATATGAATACTCGCTGATCTACGAACGATCAGAAGAAGAAGGCTATGTAGTAGAAGTTCTGGAACTTTTACCGCGTATCCTCGACCTGGAAAAAATCTCTCAAAAATTGATCAATTCTGTGGATGAAAAACTCAGCGCGTCCACCCCTGATGAAAAGCTTGCTTCCGTTGCTCGAACAGCCTCTCTACTCAAGGAAGCCGATACTTTTTTGCTTCGCTCTCGTGAAAGCGCAAACAGGATTCACTACGAAAGCCATCTTGAGATGCAAGAGATCTCTGCTCAACAAGAACAAATATTAAAATATGCAGAACTTATTGCGTAAAACGGTGAAAACGCACACCTTAAACGGTTGATGTCGCACAGTCAGC
>JABGQT010000056.1 GCA_018648685.1 Anaerolineae bacterium | reverse complement strand
AAATTACTATATTGTCTCTGGTTTTGGCGAAAAGTCGCAATGGTTCAAGAATCTAATACAGACACCGCAGGTGAATATACAGGTTGGGCGAAAAAAGATGGATGCACTCGCTGAGCGCCTGTCCGCTGACGAAGGCTTTAAAGTCTTAGAAAATTATGCAAAGGCACATCCCAAAGCGTTGAAAGAATTGTCGCGTTTGATGGGCGTATCTTACGATGGCAGCAAAAAAGATCTGGAAAAAATGGCAAATATTTTGCCTGTACTTGCCCTACGCATTTAACAAAATGCAACACTAGAAAGATTGGTTCAATCTCGTACTCAGAAAAGGAGTAAAAAATGGAAATCTTATATCTGGTTCTCGCAATGATCGTTGTCGGTCTCATCATCGGCTATATCGCCGGGCTGATCTGGAAAGACGATTTCAACAACTACCCCACCGCTATCATAGCCGCAGTCATTACAGGGCTGCTCGATTGGTTTGTGATCCCCATGATCGTTTCTTCAGAAACCCTAAAGTGGATCGGCGTTGCCCTTGAGCCTCCGCTGGTTGCGCTGGGCGTCTTGTGGCTGATTCGTTACTCGAAAAACAGGCAATAACAGCGGCGGTTGAGTAGGACGAGATCCTTCTCTCGTCCGTATCGAAACTAAAGCGGTTCAACTCACTACGATTTCAATACAGATAGCGGAAAAGCTACCACCCTACTCAATTTTCGCTGACATAGATAGAAAACAGAAATATGACAGATTCCATCATCCAAACAACGGGATTAACGAAGAGCTTCAAGAAAACGCTCGCTGTAGACGCATTGGATTTAGCGATTGGCAGCGGCGAGCTATTTGGCTTGGTCGGACCCGACGGTGCCGGAAAAACAACCACCCTCCGTTTATTAGCGGGATTACTCTCCCTAAGCGAAGGCGAAGCCACCGTTGCGGGATACGATTTGCGTAAAGAATCTGAATCGATCAAGAAGCATATTGGCTATATGGCGCAGCAATTTAGTCTCTATGCCGAATTGAGCGTTCTCGAAAACTTGCAATTTTTCGCCGAGATTTACGATGTTCCTAAAGAGAAAATGGCAGAGCGCACCGAAAAGCTGCTCCAATTTGCGCGATTAACAGAATTCAAAGATCGGCGAGCCGCCCATCTCTCTGGCGGGATGCAGAAAAAACTCGCCCTCGCCTGTACGCTGATCCATGAGCCGAGAATTTTGCTTCTTGACGAACCAACCACGGGCGTAGATCCTATCTCCCGCCGTGAATTTTGGGATATTCTCACAAATTTGCATCTTAACGGCACAACCATTATCGTCAGTACGCCTTATATGGATGAAGCTGATCGCTGCTCACGTGTTGGGCTGATCTATACAGGGAAATTGGTCATTTGCGATTCACCGCGCCAGATCAAGGCAGCGTTACCCGGAGAGATGGTCGAATTTCTGACAGATGAATGGCAAAAGGTAAAAACACTTGTTGCTAAACTGCCCGGGGTTCTTGAAGCACAGACTTACGGCGAGGCATTACATCTGCTCGTTGATGATGGGAATAAACGGTTGAAGCAAATCACCAAAGCATTGACCAAAAGCGGAATCAAGTTTCGGGGCGCGCGCGTTGCGCCCGTCCGTATGGAAGAGGCCTTTATTTCCCTCATCCAAAGGCTGGAAGATGATGAATCCTAAAACGCACCCCCATCCCATGTCATTGCGAGCATTTTTTTGCGAAGCAATCTCCCTGACTGTCTTGGGGATTGCCGCGCCGATAAAACTGGCTCGCAATGACGAGGTTAAGGAGTAGCGATGTCATTTCGTCATATTTGGGCGATTACACGCAAAGAATTCAATCATATTATCCGCGATCGCAGCACGATGATCCTGGTTGTTTTTACGCCGCTCGCAATGCTTTTACTGATGGCCTATGCCCTCACCGTTGAATTACAGCATATCCCGATTGCCGTTCTGGATTATGACCGCAGCGCAACATCCCGCGACTTTGTACAACAAATTGTCTCAGGAAATGATCTTGATCTTTATGCGCAAGTAGGTTCTATTGAAGAAATTGAAGACCTGTTAATGCGCGGAGATGTGAAAGCTGCGCTAGTCATCAACCCCGATTTCTCTCGCGACCTGCTAGCCATGCGCGGGATGCCCATGCAAGTAATCATTGACGGTACAGAACCGGAAAGTGGCGGTTTTGCCGTTGAACATATTGCCTCTCGTGCAGAAGAGTTTGCAAACGAATCTCTCGCCAATCAAATTCAGATGATGGGATTCTCAGCCGATTCTCTCCAACCTTTGGATTTAAGAATCCGCACTTGGTATAACCCCGGATTGAAACCCCGGAACGACCTTATCCCTGGCTTGATCTCGATGGTGCTCGGATTCCCGGCCCTGTCTGTTGCGCTAGCCCTCGCCCACGAACGAGAGCACGGCACGATGGAACAATTAATGGCCACCCCCGTTGGACGCGCCGAGCTTTTGGTCGGAAAAATGATTCCATATATCGTTGCAGGGCTTGTGAATGTTGTTATCCTTCCCTTCCTCGCCATGCTGTGGTTCCACGTTCCCTTTAATGGCTCTTTCCCTCTTTTCTTTGCTCTTTCTGCGCTCTTCATGTTTGCTGTGATCAGCATGGGAATCATCATTGGTGTTTTTATGAAATCCCAAGCTGCCGCAATGGGCGTTTCCTTTTTGATGATCTTTTTCCCCGGATTTTTCCTGACAGGCATTTTCTTCCCCATTGTTTCCATGCCAGAGATCATGCGTCTGGAATCATTAGGGATGCCCGGCACACATTATGCGATCATCACGCGTGGCATTTTCCTCCCCGGCGTCGGGATGGAGATTTTATGGCCTTACGCAGTCATGCTTGTTATTTTAGGCTTTTCCTTTACAGGAATTGCGGCACTCTTCTTTAGGAAGAAACTTGGTTAGAAGCAAGCGGCAAGGTGCAAGAGGCAAGTAATGCAAGTTTACAAAACAGGAGTACACGATGAAGGTTGAGTTATCCAGCTTTGATGCTTGGGCAAAAAACATACACCAAAGCATAAAAAATGATCCTTTATGGAATTTTCAAGTCTACCCAAAAGCTCTTTTTATCTCCGACCTTGCATGGAAGGATTGCGATTATCTCCTAAAAGACTCTCGAGGCAAAGCCGTAGCAAATCAACTCACCCGTAGCGCGGGCTCTATCAGCGCAAATATAGAAGAAGGCTTTGGGAGGGGATTTGGAAAAGATTACGCCTATAAATTAAAAATCGCCTTAGGCGAAGCTCGTGAATCTCGAGGCTGGTACCTGAGAGGCAGAGCCTTACTTCCTGAAGAATTACTCAATCATCGTATAGCTCTGCTTGGTGAAATTATCGCTATGCTGCCGTCAAACATCAAAAAACAACGGAATTACAAAGCTGAGAAATAGCACCCTCATTTGCAACTTGCAGACTTGCAACCTGCCTCTTACAAACTTATGTTAAAACGAATTCTCGCCCTCACAAAAAAAGAATTTATCCATCTGCGAAATGACTGGTGGCTACCAGCCTTTATGCTCTTTGGCGGCGTCCTCGAACTAATGGCTGTTGGTTGGGCAACCGCTCGCCCCATTAGCAATCTTCCTCTGATGGTTTTAGATCATGACCGCAGCGCAGCCAGCCGATCTTTGGTAATTTCATTAGAAAATACAGAGACCTTTGCCTTAGAAGCAATGGTTGAAGATTTCCAGACCATCGAAGATGCACTCGACCGGGGCGAAATTAGTGCTGCTATCATCATCCCGCCTAATTTTGCTGAAGAAATAGCAGCATCTAATGGAAAACCATCTCTATCCATGATATTAAATGGCGCAGAGAGTGTCCCTGCAACGGCAGCATTACGCGCTGCGGAGGGCGTAATCGCATCGCTAAACGAAAAGATCATCATTCAAAGGCTAGGGCTTTCCTCCGATGAATTTGATGGTTTTGCTCCTCGTTTGCGCGTCTGGTTTAACGAAGCACTCAGCGAGGCACTTTATACCACCCCCGCTGAAATGGGCTTAATGCTCGAATTCACAACGTTGCTGTTCGCTGCACTTGCCTTCTCACGTGAAAAAGAATTAGGCACATTAGAGCAATTACTCGTAATGCCTTTTTCTTCGCTTGAGATCATTATTGGCAAAGCGATTCCCGTTATTATTGTCGCTTTTACCGATTTTGTACTCATGCTTTCAATGGTGCATTTTGTCTTCAAGGTGCCTATTCGTGGATCGTTGTCCCTCTTGTTTATCTTGGCTTTTGGCTATCTACTGGTCGAATTGGGCAAAGGGATGGTGCTCTCAGTCATCGCAAAAACGCAAATGCAAGCATTTTTGCTGGTTTTGCTCTTTGGGATGTCAGACTTCATGTTCACCGGTTACGCTGCGCCCGTTGAATCAATGCCCAAGGCTATGCAATTTATTGCAAATATTGTTCCTGCACACCATTGGCTGGAGATATTGCGCGGCATCCTACTCAAAGGTGCAGGGATGGATGTTCTCTGGCCGCATGTCGCTGCATTAGGCATTCTTGGCACAATTATTATGACTTTCTCCTTACGATTTGTGAGAAAGGCTTTGGACTAACCTCATGACTCCTGCAATTATCACAAAGAATTTGACCAAACACTTTGGCAATTTTACAGCCGTCAACGGGATCAATTTTGAAGCATCGCGCGGCGAGATATTCGGTTTCCTCGGTCCTAATGGGTCAGGGAAAACGACCACGATCCGGATGATGCTCGGGTTGCTCTCTCCTTCAGCGGGGGATATTCAGGCGCTCGGAATATCTGTAAAAGGCAACCAAGCCGAACTCCAGCAGCGTACCGGTTACATGTCCCAACGATTTTCTTTGTATAACGATTTGACCGTCCAGCAAAATCTGCAATTTTATGGCTCAGCATATGGGCTAAATAATGTTGATCTAAAGGCACGTATTCAAGATGCGCTTGTGATGGCGGGGCTGGAGGGGAGAGAAAATGCAAAAACAAAAGACCTTTCGGGCGGATGGCGGCAACGACTGGCGCTCAGCGCAGCGATCTTGCACCGCCCTGAATTGATCTTTCTCGATGAACCCACTGCGGGCGTAGACCCAATTTCACGCCGCGCTTTTTGGGATTTGCTCTATCAACTGGTTGCAGAAAAAGTGAGCGTTTTTGTCACCACACATTATATGGATGAAGCCGAGCATTGCCACAATCTCGCCTTCATCCAGCGCGGCAACCTCATCGCCGAAGGCTCCCCTAGGGACATCAAAGAAAAGATGATGAAAGGGCAGGTGCTCGAAATCTCTTCGTCAGATGCCATTAACGCCGTCAAAATTTTGCGAACTGCCCAAGAGCAAGGCAAAATTTCTCTTCAGGAAGTTGAGCTTTACGGCTCACTGGTGCATGTTGTTGCGCCAGATGTTGAAAAAGAAAAGAACGCTATTAATAAATTGCTCAAAAACGAGCAAATTCATGTAGTAGAAATGGCTCTCATTGAAGCCTCGCTCGAAGATGTTTTTATTGCGAGCATGAAATAAAGCTTGTCATCGCGAGGCAGTTTTATCGCCGAAGCGATCTCCTAAACAATGAGGGAGGTTGCTTTGCAAAAAGACGCTCGCAATGACGCAAGCCAAAAAGGAGATTCCCATGAAGAAAATATTTCTCACCACACTTTTTTTAACCCTAGCCCTTGTCGGGTGTACTGGCTCAGAAGAAAACACATTGCTTGAAGCTTCGGGTGTTATCGAGGCAAACGAAGTTGTGATCGCCTCTGAAATGAGTGGGCGCTTAATAGAACTTTTAGTAGATGAGGGAGATTCGGTTGCCGCCAATGGGCTTCTCTTCACCCTCGAAAGCGATTTGCTCGAAGCACAACTCGACGCAGCGAACGCGACCCTAAACTCGGCGCGCGCGGCCCAAATATCTACCAGAGTTGGCGTGGATGCCGCAAAAGCACAGTATGCACTCGTGCTGGATGCCGCTCTCGCCGCTGATGAAATTAATCGGACTACTGATTGGCGCATTGCTGCTCCCGGGCGATTCGACCAACCCGCCTGGTATTTCACCCAAGCCGAAGAACTCGCAGCCGCAGAATATGAAGTGGAAGATGCCACTGCCGATCTGGCTACTGCACAAAATGCATTCTCTGAAACCACCATGGATGCAGACAGCGCCGACTTTTTGGCAGCCGAAATTGATCTGGCAAATGCTCGTGCGGCATATCTAGTTGCGCGAGATGTATACTCTCGATCTATGGCTACAGCAGATCGTAATCTCAATAAAAGCGACCCTAATTATAAAGATCGTGATAATAAAGACGATGATATTGACGAAGTGATCGACGCCGCAGTAGATGTGCTTGATGAGTCAAAAAGAGTGCTGGATGCTGCCGAATTAGCCTACAAAGAACTTCTCGGCAGAGAAGCAAGTAGAGATGTGCTTGAAGCTCGCGCCGTATTAGCGGTAGCACATGAACGTCGTGACCTTGCCTTGGATTATCTCCGCTCATTAGAAACTGGAGTCTTCTCCCCAAGTGTAGCTGCGGCGCAGACAAATGTTGCCCAGGCGGAAGCTATGCTGGAACAAGCAAATACAGCCATTGAGCAAGCTCAGGCGCAAATCGCATTGCTCGAGACACAGATGAAGAAAATGAACACGAGCGCACCCATTGACGGCATTATCCTAACGAGCAACATCGAAGTGGGCGAAATTATCCAGGCAGGTTTGCCAGCAATGACTATCGCTCCCCTTGATGAGCTGACTGTGACCGTTTATATCCCCGAAGATCGTTATGGACAAATCAGCCTCGGTGATACAGCAACTCTGAATATTGATTCTTTCCCAGAAGAGAGCTTCGAGGCAACTGTTATCCATATCGCCGACCAAGCCGAATACACGCCGCGCAATGTTCAAACAAAAGAAGAACGGCAAACGACTGTTTTCGCGATCAAACTCTCCGTCTCTAATACTGAGGGAATGCTGAAACCGGGAATGCCAGCAGATTTAGTTTTTGAGTAAAAATAGTATAAAACAAAACAACCTCCCTTATTCTTCATTTTCACAAAAGAATGATAAAAGGGAGGTTGTCTCTAAACTGAGGGTGATTTACTGTCAAAAAAAATTCAATTGCCTACGGTAGTGACACTTCGATAAATGGGGAATCGTGAAACCCAAAGAGGACTACTGTTGGCGATTTTTTTACTACGGTATATATCAAACGCAAGAAAACATCTTGGCCTTTGTCAATATCCACTGTTCCATATCCTCCATCAATTTCTTCAAAAATAATACTAGTAGGGCTAATGTCAATTCCACTAGCTACGGATTTAAATCCTGCCCAACCAGGATACCAAGCATCTCCACTATCCTCAACGATATAAATCTCGTTCCATGGAACGCGAACACTATCACTATTATCTAAACTTTTCACCTTAACACCAATTTCTAAAAACAGGTAACCATCTTGGGCTACCCAATGATAATCATTATCCAAGAATACCGTTTCTAATTTCCTTACCTTTACAACTGTGACTTCATATTTATCATTTGTCACTGCAACACCTACAGGTGCAGCCGTTGGTGTTGGCGGCACTTCCGTATGTGTTGGAGTTGGCGGCAGTGTTGGCTTTGGGGTTACTGTGGATGTAGGAAGTGCTGTATTTGTGGGCACTGGTGTCTCAGTTGGAGGTGTAAGCATTTCCCCACCACACGCCGAGATCAAGAAAGCAAAAGCTAGCAAGGTGCACACAACATAAAATCGTTTCATAATTGTTTTTTCCTTTTTTATTTTCCTTCTCCTCAATTTGCTACAGAGTATATCAAACTAAAAGTAAAACATGAAGCCATATTTAATCAAGGAATCATAAAGCTACCCTTGACAAAGAATGTCTGATTTGTTATTATATGAGCATAACCCGATTTTGCGCATAAACGAAACAACCGCAAAACCGCATAGTTATTCAAAAAGGAGTAAATTATGAATGACTTTTTATACCAAGAACGCTTGACAAAAGAGTATCGCCGCAACATGATAGCTGTTGCAAAAAAACAAAGCCAACACTCTTCCCCTCGCCCTAAAAAGACCTCTTCGGGTATTTTTAAGGCGCTATTAAAGCTTAGCGCAACGCTCCGCTAAGCACTTGCTCAAAATAACTTACTTCAAAATGCCAAGAAAAAGATAAGGCATTTTGAAGAGGAGATAACCATGAATAACTTTTTATTTGAAGAACGTATAACCGAAGAATATCGCCGTGTTAAAATGGCAGCCGCAGAAGAACATAATCGATCTGCTCATCTTGTTGAAAGCAAGGTTGCTATTCTCACCTACCAAGGATTGGCTAAGCTCGGCAAAGCTCTCGAGAGTTCAGGACAGAAAATGCGTGCACGCTACGAGGCTCTTGCTTTGCAAGAAAAAGATAATCCACTTCCTGCACCAGCAAAATAGCTGCACAGAAGACTCTCACGCCTAAGTATTAGGAGCCAAGAGATGAAGTACAAGGTACATCGCTTTCCTTTGAAGATGACCAAGGATCAGGAACGATTGGAAGAATTCTTAAATAATTTGCGCGGCGAGGTGGTGTCCATCACTCCCAATGTTGCCCCCGTAATGTTCAGCTTACACGCGCACGTAGATTTTTTGCTCATTGTAGAAAAGGTAGCCTAAAAAGCTAAAACAGCTCACTTTGAGCGCAAATTTTGATCTCAACTATTTTTCGAGGAGAGAGACATGGTCCCACCCATTGATAATTTCATCGAGCAGCCCCCTCGGAATCGTATCCGAGTTGGGCTTGCTCCCGCTCAAAACGCTGTTCACAGTTTACTATTGCTCACAAAAACGAAAGAGCTTTCAGGGCTAGGCGACTGGGTCATCAACACCGCCCATCAGCTTTCTCCTGAAGATAGAAAACAGCATTATCGGGTCATGATCGCGTTTTACCACGCTATTATCCCTGAGCGGAGATGGAGCAGTTTCCCCGTTTATCTCCAGCATCTGCGCAACATAGATGCAGAGGCTTTACGCGGCAAAATGATTCTAAGCTACTTCAACTTATCTATGCACGAGGCTACTAATACATTTACGCCAGAAACTGCGATTGCCAATGAAGAAAATTATCTTAGTTTCCTAAAAGAACGCTTTGGTGAAGATTATATCGACGAAGACCTGGAACGCTGGGCGTATGGGTATGTAACTAATCCCCCAGCAATGCAAGAATTGATCACCTCTCACCTACAACAATACTGGGATAATTACCTCGCTGCCGAATGGGAGCGAGTTCTCCCCACCCTCAAGAAAGCCGTTTCTGCTTTTCAACAAGCTGATTTTGGCGACATGGACGACGGGCAAATTTCCGAATATATTACGGGGCAGCCTCCAGCGGGCAGTTGCTGGGACGATAAATGCAAAGAAGCCGAAGTTTTATACTTTGCCCCCTCCCTGCATGTAGGACCCTATGTAGGCAGATTTCGTGAAGAAAAACTCTTTGGCTTCATCTTTGGTGCACGTTTACCGGATGACGCATCCATCCATGCCCCTGAGTTGAGCCAAGCCGAGATTTACATGCGCCTGAACGCTCTGGCCGACGAAAACCGCTTGCAAATTTTGCGACATATCAGCGAAAAAGGGGAAAGTTGCTCTACTGAAATCATCGAAGCCCTTGGTTTAAGCCAATCTGCTACATCCCGCCATCTTACTCAATTAACAGCGGCAGGCTTCCTCACTACTCGCCGCTTAGAGGGCGCAAAATGCTATAAACTAAATAAAGAACGCATTGCCAACACGCTTGATACGGTCAAATCATTTTTGTTGGCTTAAACATTTCTCTTCTTCTTTGAAAAACTCCTGTGCAATAACGCAGGAGTTTTTCTTTCCAGAAGGTAGGGCTTATATTTTCCCTGTCTTCGCCAAATACTCACTATACCCACCCAAATAACGTGCTAAATCCCTATTCTCGATCACCAGCAATCGCTCCACAGTTCGGTCCAGAAAATAGCGGTCGTGCGAGATAATCAGCACCGTGCCGATAAAATCTTCGAGGGCGATTTCAAGCATTTCGGCTGCAGCAATATCGAGATTATTCGTCGGCTCATCGAGCAGCAAAAAGTTCGCACCCGAAAGTACAACCAACGCTAATTGCAAACGGCTGCGCTCTCCGCCAGAGAGATTTCCTACTTTTCCCTGTGCTTGCTCATAGGTAAAGAGATATTTTGAGAGTAAGGACATCGCCTTGGCTGCACTCATATTGCCCGTAAAGCGCACCACATCCAGCAGCGTTTCTGCAAAATCAAGTGTCTCATGCTCTTGGGCATAATAGCCAACCGTCACGCTCGGACCCAGTTTTATTTCGCCCAAATCGGGCATTTCATTACCCAGAATCATGCGGATCAAGACCGATTTCCCCGCGCCATTCGGACCGATCAAGCCGACGCGCTCACCATGCCAAATTGTATCGTTCAAGCCATCGAAAACATGGTGCGCACCAAAAGCCTTCTCCACACCCGCCAACTCCAAGACCTTATTTGAGCCACGATAGCCACGCAACTTCAAATCCATTTTGCGGCGGTCAGTGATCGGCTTGTCCATCTTATCCATTTTGTCGAGCCGTTTTTGCATCGAGCGCGCCTTGATCGAAAACTTCTCATTGTCGTAAATTTTGCCCCAAATCGCAAAACGTTTGATCGCCGCTTCGAGCCGCCCAACTTCACGCTGCTGCACCTTATAAAGCTCCGCCTGCCGCGCCAAGCGCGCTTCTTTGTCAAGCGAATAAGTCGAATAATCACCTTCAAAAACGGAGATTTTTCCATCTTCGAGTTCGGCGATATGCGTCACAACCGCATCGAGCAAATAGCGGTCATGTGAGACGATGACCACTGTCCCGTCATATTCGCGGATCAGTTTTTCGAGATAAACCTTGCCCGGCAAGTCAAGATGGTTATCCGGTTCGTCGAGCAGAATCACATCGGGATGTAGGAGGAGCAGCCGTGCCAAACCAACCAGTTTCTTCTGCCCGCCACTCAAGGTGTTAAGTGGCTTGCTGAGGTCTCCCGAAGGCAGTCCCAGCCCCAACAATATCGCTTCGACCCGCGCCCCATAGGTATCCCCACCGAGGGCATCGTACTCCTCGATGAGACTCTGTTGACTATCGAGAGCACGCCCAAGGCGACGTTCGTTTTCGTAAACGCTTGGGGCGCCGAGACTTTCCTCGACGCGTATCAACTCATTTCGCACCTCCGCCACACGTGGATTTCCATCTATAGCCGATTCGAGTGCCGTTTGAGATAAATCCAGTTCGGGCGTCTGCGCCAGATATCCCACCGTTAATCCGCGTGAACGTGTGAGCGAACCGCCCTGCTCGGCAGCGTACTCGCCGATGATGAGTTTATATAGCGATGATTTCCCCGCCCCATTCGCACCAATCAGACCGATCTTTTGCCCGCGCTGAATTTCCCAGCTCAGGTTATCGAAAATGTGCGTGGCTCCCAAAACGAGGGAGATATTTGAAAGTTGAATTTGGATCATGATTTCACCATTTTAAAAGAAAAACGCCGCATGAAAGACCTGCGGCGCGTGTTTTTTTATTGGTCACTGCGAGCCGCTTTTGCGAAGCAGTCTCCTCATCTGGTATAGAGATTGCTTCGGCGAAAAGCCGCCTCGCAATGACATCGTTATTACATTCTGCGTACAGGCGTGATTCGAGGATGCCCCGCAAAAATGGAGCCACGCGGATTGAGAAAAAGTGGGGGTTGCCCAAGGCAATGTGCGTAAAACATGGTCGGTATTATAGCATCATTTTTTAGAGGGAGAATGCTTTTAAAAATTGGGAGATATTGATAGCCAACATAGCGATAGCCAAGATGGTGAAAAATGGGCGCAGACGATTCTCTTCTTTAAGCATGGAAGCATAGGCCGCAAAAGCCAAGCCTACCGCTGCCAACAGCATTGTCAATTGTAAGACTGCTTCTTTTGCGTACGCCAGATCAGCTGCGGCAAATTCTTTTTCAGCTTCCGCGTATAGTTTATCTGATGATGCATAAAGTTCATCGTAATAGGTACTATCCCAATAGCTATCGCGCTCTACGCTTGCTACCAAAGCATCAGAAAACTGACTCCAGTAATAGTCTGAGGTCTCGGCATTGACTTCATAATTAATATACCAACCATCGTATAATTGATAATCATAAATGACAAATTGAAGCGCCTAGATTGATGTTGTATTCGCATCAGCCAACTTTTGACGGGCGTTGGCTGTGTGTGCGCTCCCTTCTCCATCAACACGATATACAGAATAATTTGCTGTTGCGGTAATAATGCTTAAAACAACAATCAAAATCCCCAAGACAATATTCGAACTTATCTTTTTCATTTTCACTCTCCTGAACTCTACCGATAAAAATAATCTTTCTTATGGCATAATAACCCCATGAAACCATCTCAGTTGCCATCCCCCTTTACTTTCTCACAATCATCTTTGCAAGACTATAACGATTGTCCGCGTCGTTTTCAGTTGCGCTATATAGACCATTTAGCGTGGCCTGCTGTTGAGACTGAACCAACGCAGGAGTATGAAAAGCATCAACAAGAAGGTTCGCTTTTTCATCGGATGGTGCAGCAAAATATTATTGGATTACCTGCTGAGAGGCTTTCATCTCTCGCCCAAAGCGAACGCCTGAGGCGTTGGTGGGATGCATATCAGCAACATGCTCCTGCTCTTATTGGCTACACGCTATATCCTGAGTACACTTTATCCGCGCCGCTGGGAGAGCACAGACTGGTTGCGAAATATGACCTAATCGCGATCAAACCCGGAGAGAAAGCCATCATATACGATTGGAAAACTTACCGAAAACGTCCGCGTGACGAGTATCTTGCTACGCGTTGGCAAACAAGACTCTACTCCGCGCTTTTGGGGAAGGCGGGAAGTCATCTAAACGATGGCAAGCCCATTATCTCAGAACGAACCGAGATGACTTATTGGTTTTCCAATTTTCCCAATCATCCTGCAAAATTTGCGTACAGCAAATCCAAATCTGAAAAAGATTGGGGTGTGATCGAGAAAATCGTTAACGAGATTTCTTCGGCAGGTGAATTCCCTATGAGCGAGGATGAACACCCTTGTCGATTCTGTGCCTATCGCTCCTATTGCGATCGCGGGGCAAAAGCAGGAGAATGGGATGACTTTGACGGCGAAATAGACGCCGAAGAAAGTTTTGAGATCGATTTTGAGCAGATCGGGGAAATTGCATTCTGATAAGTGACGAGTGGTGAGTGATTTTCGCATTTCACCTGTCACGCATCACATTCTTCTCCTCTTCGCGATTCAACTCACCCACTGACAAGAAGGCTCCCTTATGGAACTCCCCGACATCTATATCGTTCGCAGTGCACTTTTTGGCACAGATTTCAACATGAAGTTTTGGCTCGCCATACTCACTATCGGGCTCGTGATCTGGGATATGCGCTCAGAGCACCGCAAGGAATATCTCTGGGTCGTGGGAATTGGCTTTTTGATCTGGAGCGGTGCGGAATTTATATTGCAGTCTTTGGGCATCCGAGAGATCGGCAACGGTGAGTTTTACGGGATAATGCTCCCTAATTTGATCGCCATCCCGTTGCAGGGAATTGCTGAGGGGGCAGCAGTCATCATCTTTGGGCTTTTCATCGGGGACAGGATCGGCACAAAACGCACTCGCGCAGTTGCCCTAACCCTATTATTTGCTCTGGTCACGCTCATTCTGGCAAGGGTAATCTTCCAGGATACTTCGGCTGTGCCTGAGACGGCATCACGTCGGGAACTATTTGCCCCACTCCCTTTAGTATTTCTCTCCCTTGTTATATTTTTTGACGTCATTTTCTGGTTCAGGTATCCCGCTTTTCGTAAACGAACGGCAATGGCGGCTTTGGTGATATTCAGTGTAGTTACGATCTGGACAGTCGCACAAGTTAGCACGGGTAACCGCTGGATCGAGATCGCAACCTTAGAGGAATATCAACCTGCTCCATGGCGGTTGAGCTTTTTTGCCTTTGCCTTTGATGTGATCGTGGAGATCGTTTTCGCTTATCTGCCATTTTTTGCGA
>JABGQT010000075.1 GCA_018648685.1 Anaerolineae bacterium | reverse complement strand
CATTTACATGCGGTTTTGAACGATCAAATGTTTCCTTTGCCATCTCTTTCTCCTTAAAATTCAACAAAAAAATGCTTAGACTAGCAACTAGAGCCCTCAATGGGATTTGAACCCATGACCTCATTCTTACCAAGAATGTGCTCTACCGACTGAGCTATGAGGGCTTAGTGCTTTTCCCATAAAAAGGGAAGTGGGCGGTGACGGATTCGAACCGCCGTAGGCTATTGCCAGCAAATTTACAGTCTGCCCCCGTTGGCCACTTGGGTAACCGCCCGGTTTAAATTGTTAAGCCCTCACTAGTCTCAGTCCTAGATCTTCGTGACGAAGATAAAACATCGCCTTGCCAGAATGGTGTCAGCGAAAGCCGACGATGGGAATTGAACCCATAACCTGTCGCTTACAAGGCGACTGCTCTGCCAATTGAGCTACGTCGGCAAGGCAACTCTGCTTTAAGAGCAGAGCGATTATACCAAATGCTCATCACGACGACAAGACATATGCCCAAAGACTAATCTGGACATACAGCGATGGAGTTTATCAGGATTCTAAGGGCTAGTCAAGCAAAAAATTACAAAAACATGACTCTCATCTTAAACGCTTGACAAGAGAAGGAAATATTTTATAATAGAACATATGTTCGATAAATTTGTAATGGTACTCAGCTTATGAAATCTCTAAAAAGGAATTATGAATTAGCTCTTGCTGCGCTAGAAGAGCTTAGAGGAGAGCTTGTCCTAAAGGATATAAAAGAGGATGTGGCGGAACGCTCTCAACCCCAGCTTGCTCCTGCCCCTCTGGAGCAGATACTTGAAGAATTTGGGATACTGCCATCCGCATCCCTCTTTTTGGGTGCGGCGTACGATGGGCTTCCCATTCTGCTCAATCTAAATGATCCCAGCCCGGGGCCGATCCTAGTCGCAGGCGATCAGGGGAGCGGAAAAACAGCCTTTTTGCAGGTTATTGCTCAAGCTATCTCCATGATCCACTCTCCTGTAGATTTGCAATTTGGTGTGATCACCGATCATCCCGATGAGTGGAAGGGTTTTGAAGAGATCAAAAATTGTATGGGTATTTTCCCGACTTATCATAATGATGCAGATAACTTCATCCTGTCCTTGGCAGATTGGGCGCATAATAATCGTCGAGAAAAGCGTTTTGCTTTGCTTATGATCGATAATCTTGAAACGGTTTTAGATATGGATGAAGAGGTACAGCAAAATCTCCGTTGGCTGCTTTTGCGGGGACCGAATAGGCGGGTTTGGCCCCTCGTCACCTTAAATGCTGGGCGTAGCGAAAAAGTGCTCCCGTGGTTGGACGCTTTTCGAACGAGATTATTTGGGGCGGTGAAAAATGCTCACGACGCGGAAGCAATTCTCCCCACGGGCGACGCGGCTCTTCATCTGCTTGAGCCTGGGCTTGAATTTATATTGAACGAGAATCGACAGTGGGTGAAGTTCTGGATTCCGTCCATTTCCCCCACCAAACCTCCCCCGCAAGCGGGAGAGGCATAACGAAGGAGGCAAAAATGCAAGCAGGTATGATGTGGTTCGATAACGATAAAGAGACAACTTTAGCGGTAAAGGTAAAAACGGCCGCTGCTTATTATCATAAAAAATATGGACGTACCCCCGATTTGTGCATGGTTAACCCCAAAATGCTGACGGAAAAAGAACCGAAAGCAGGAAAAATTGCCATTCGCAGTTACCAACCTATTCTCCCCGGTCATTTATGGATCGGGATTGATGACAGCAGGTATAAGAAGAAAGTTTAAACTCGCTAGTAAAGATGTAGAGGAGAACTCGTGAAGGATCGGAAAACCTATTAAAAAGAACACCATCTTTCAAATATGCCGATCAACCTTTGTGAGTAGCCCCTGCATCTTTCAAAAAAAGACCTTCAGAGCGATATGCTTTGAAGGTCTTTTTTGTTACCCTATACCCACAACCATTGCGATGGCATGTGATTGGCTATGGCTCAAACTGACCGACCAGGTTGTGAGTTTTTCTTCTTCTGCAATTTTTGCGGCTTTGCCGTAAAGGATTAAGGTCGGGGCACCGTTTTCTGCACGTTGGATTTCAACTTCATCCCAGGCGATCTCGCCAAAGCCTGTGCCGAGGGCTTTGGCTGTGGCTTCTTTTGCGGCGAAGCGCGCCGCAAGGGATTCGGCGCGTCCGTTGCAATCGGCGAGTTCACGCGCGGTAAAAATGCGGTTCAGGAATCTCTCTCCATGCCGCGCGATAGCGGATGCGATGCGTTCTATTTCGATAAGGTCAACACCTGTTGAAAGTTGCATATTGAAAAGTCTCAGGTTGCAAGTTGAAGGTTTTAGGCTCGAGGTAAAAGGCTTGATAATTGTCAATTTTTCAACGCGAAAAACGCGAAAAGAGCGAAAAACACGAATTTTTTAAAGTTTTTTTCGCGGCATTCGCCAAATTCGTGAAATTCGCGTTAAAAACTTGCTGGCTGCGGAAGTTCATGTGTCGTGAATAGGCAATTATTATACAGCTTCTAAATCGATTACGCGCCCGCTGTTGCAATAGCGAGACGCTCTGTTTTTATATATTTACGTGCCACGGCCAAAATATCTTCACATGTGACAGCTCGAACACGGTCGGGGTATTGGCGATAGTAATCTAAACCAAGATCGTAGCGTTCTATATTCAGTAATGCGCCTGCAACACCACCATTTGATTCCAGGGAAAGGGGTAAAGAACCAATATAGTTGCTTTTATTATCCTTCAGCTCTTCTTCGGTAACGCCGTCTTTAATGAAAAATTCTAATTCTTTGGTGATTAAGTCTATTGCTTTCTCTACATTGGCAGGATTCACGCCTGCGCTAATATACCATGCGCCGGGACCTTGTCCGGCGCTCACGCTTGAGTAAGCATAATAGGCTAGACCCGATTTCTCGCGGACAGAGTCGCCGATGCGCCCCATCAGACCAAAACGCCCAAGAATGGAATTGCCGAGTGATGCAGCCATATAATCATCATCCAGGCGTTTGGGGCCGAGAAAACCCATCATTAGATCAGTTTGGGATTTTCCAGCAATGGGATGATGGCGTCGTGTTTGCTCTTCGAGGGGAGGCATATCACCAACTGTAGGCTTTGGCGGCTGTTCGGGATTTTGCCAATCGCCGAGAATTGCTTCCACTTGTTTGACGGCATCATCCGCTTCTATTGCGCCAACAACGGCAACGACCATATTGCGTGGGCCATAATGTTTTTGGTGAAAATCTACCAGATCATCACGGGTAATTGAGCCAATTGTTTCTGCTGTTCCATCGCCTGTGTGCCTATAGGGATGATCGTGATAGAGAATTTCATCGAAGACAAGTTCTGCCATATCACGTGTGTCTTGGTCTCGCATGGCAAGACCTGCAATGTGTTGTGCGCGTAGTCGTTCTATATGTTCTGTGGGGAAAGTCGGTTTACGGAGACCTTCGGAGAGCATCTCCATCAGGAGGGGTAAATCTTCACTAAGGGCGCGGCCACCAAATCCGATGGTGTGTGTATTGGCATCAAAATTAAAGCTTGCGCCTACAGATTCGAGCGCATCGTAAATGGATTGAAAATCATTCTTCTCGGTACCACGCATCAGCATGGATGCGGTGAAATCTGCCAAACCGAGTTTTTCTTCGGTATCAAAAAGTGAGCCGGCGGGCAAATTGCCACGCAAGACTATTGAGGGGCTATTGAAGTTGGAGCGACATAAAACCGTGATGCCATTTTTAAGTTCAACGCGGGTAATGTCGTCTGCGCCAGGGTATGCTTTGTTATTCATTGATGTTTTCCTCGTTGACGGGCAAATAAGTGCCCACCACGCGGGCTTTCTTTTGGAAATATTTTTTCGCGACTCTCTGCACATCTTCAGGAGTGACCGCGGCGAGATTATCGAGATAATTTTCAAACCATTCGTAATCGGCGAACATTTCTGTGTAGCCCATCCAGAAGCCCTGATTGGTGATGCTTTCGCTACCATAGGCAAAGAGTGCCTTTGCTTGTTTGACAGCACGGGTAACTTCTTCTTCTGAAATTTTTTCATCCTGCACGCGGGCAATCTCTGCATCTAGCGCGGCGAGGGCTTCTGCCGGAGTTTTCTCAGGGTGGATGACCATGACGATACTATAAAGATAGGGGTCTATCGTAGCTTGTGCGCCACCGCTCATGCCGACTGTTAATTCTGATTCGACCAAAGCTCTATACAGGCGAGATGTTTTATTGGATATGCCGCCCCCGAACATATTCAGACTGCTTGCGCCAGCCAAGAGAGTGTCTAGAACGGTTAACGGGAAGAAGTCGGGGTCGGTAGCTGCCGGGAAATGGTAGCAAGCCTGAACATAGGTCGTATCGCCCGTCCCTTCCACGGTCAGACTCAGCTCACCACTGGGTTCCGTTTCCGGGCGTGAGAGCTGTCTCGGGGCGGGTGCGGCGGGAATCCCTCCGAAAAGCTCTTTGATACGCTCGAGCATTTTCTCTGTGTCGAAATCTCCGGCTATCGCCATAACGGCGTTGTTGGGGGCGTAATAAGCCTTGTAATGCTCGTAGAGATCGTCGCGGGTCATGCTTTTCAGGTCTGCCATATCACCGATGACTTTGTGGTGATATGGGTGGATGCGAAAAGCGGCTGCCTGCGTGGCTTCGCTGAGTTTGAACATGGGCGAGTTTTCGTTGCCTTCGCGCTCAGAGATGACGACCGTGCGTTCGGAGGCGACTTCTTCCGGCTCGAAGAGGCTATTTTGCATTCGGTCAGATTCGAGTTGGAGTGCAAGGTCTATCTTATCTGCCGGCATGGTCTCGTAATAGGTGGTGAAATCGAGGTAGGTGAAAGCGTTCCAGACACCGCCCTCGCGAGAGATGGCTTTATCGAGCACGTTGGCGGGGAATTTGGGTGTGCCTTTAAATTGCATATGCTCAACCCAATGCGAGATGCCGGTTTTGCCGGGCACTTCGTTGCGTGAGCCAACACGATACCAGACCCACGATGAGATCAGTGGGGCGGAGTGAATTTCTTTGAGCAGAACGGTCAGCCCGTTTGTGAGGGTGGTTTTGGTGAATTTTTGGGTCATAGGGTTCCTTATAACAATAGAGTTTTATAAAGGGTGAGGCTCAAATTATATTAGACTTCTTTAAGGACTTCCGCATTTTTAGAATCCTTATCCCAATGCTTCGCGTTGGGATACTGTAGGCAAGCCGCAACGCAGAGCATTGCTGTCAGAAAAAAAAATATAGTGGTAGAACTGCACTGCATCTGTTTTGAATGCGTTGCAGTTCGAATCTCTCGGTAGCCTCGTGGTGCAACGAATCTGTCAGATGCAATGCACCACTACCGGTGTAGATTTACGGACAAATCGCTTCGCCACCTTTCGATTTTGCATCTGGTGAAACGAGACAATAAAGTGGCTTGACAACATCCTGCAAGCCGACAAATGGAGTGTGGAGATCGGTTTCTTCAAGCGCAATATCTACAGGGACATTGAGTTTAACGGGGACTTCTTTATCTACAGGGACGACCAAATCGAGAATGATGGGCAGGCTGACCCCGGAGGGGAGTACGACTGTAGCGGGGGCATTAATATCGAAGAGAGCGGTGTCAATGGTCACATAAGCTCCGTTAATGGTGACATCATCGCTTAAAACAACATTGGTTTGTTGCTTGAGATCAAGATCAAACTGAACGGGGATCGTATCTTCGACAGTGATATTTGTTGTGATATGGGCTGTATCCATTAACTGAAAATTATCATAAAGTCCTTGAAGAAGGTCTTTGGGGGTATCTACGCCAACGCTTTCCGGGATTTTTAGGATGGTGTAATTTTGGTAGAGACCAATAAGTACTGCGACCACAACGATATTAACCATCATTGAGATCATGCTTGCCATTGTCCACAGGGCGCGGAGAAATTTTTCTTGCCCACTGCGTTCTTCTTTTTGAGAAGGGCTAAGTTTTTTGGGTACAGCAGTTTTTTCAGGAGCGGAAGGAGCAAGTTTTGGCGTTTCTTTTACTTTTGCGTCTTCTCTGGGGATGCCCGCAAAAAAATCTTCTTCGGTTTTTTCTTCTTCTCTTAAATCGTTATCTGGAGAGGAAAGGATACTCTTCATTTTCTTGGCAGGTTCAGTATTTGTCATGAGCTTCCTCCAATATTGATATTCTAGATCGGGGCAATCTTAGCACAGAGTGGATAAAAAGGGCATATTTTGAAGGAAAGGTCTGATTTTTTTGGAAATGACATAAAGCGTTTCTACCTTTTGGGGACTTGTATATTAGTTTAACCCCTTCTATAATGAAAGAGTTGAAAAGAAAAGTGAAAAGGAGACTATCAATGAAAAAATCTAAGCACCTTTTAATTTCTGTCCTGATCTTAAGCGCGATCCTTTTGGGAGCCTGTAATCTCCCCGTCGGAGAAAACGATGAAGATGCTGCCGCAACCATTGTTGCAGAGACTGCCGCGGTTGTTTTCACACAGGCCGCAGAGACAGCGGCATCGACTTTGCCGACGGCAACAACTGCGCCAGAGGCAACGGCTACCGTAACGAATACGCCTTTCCCGACTTCACCGGCGGCTACGGCAACAAATACGCCTATTCCTTGTAATAGAGCCAGCTTTGTTAAAGATGTTACCTATGCTGATAATTCGGAAGTTGCCGCAGGTGCAACTTTCACGAAAACATGGCGGATTAAAAATAACGGCTCCTGCACGTGGACGTCTGGCTATGTATTGCTCTTTGACAGCGGTGACCAAATGGGCGCGCCCGCTACAAGCACGATTACAGCAGGCACAGTGGCTCCCGGAGCAACCGTGGATATTTCAGTTGATCTGACCTCACCTGCTACGCCAGGAACCTATCAGGGGAAATTCAAATTGCGCTCGCCAGATAATATCGTTTTCGGGATCAATGCTGATGGTCAGGGACCATTTTGGGTCAAGATTGTTGTGCCATCACCGACTCCAACGCCGACCGCAACCACACCACCTGTTCATTCTTCTGGAACTACTGATATAGCTGCATCATTTACTGCTAACTTAGATGATGTAGGCGATGATATTTGGTTCCACGCTGTAGCGGTAAATGACAATTATATTGAGCCCCAAAATGGGGCCTTACTTGTCACATGGGGAGGGGCTTCTCCCAGTAAAGCGCAATGTCTAGGAGCTGCATTAGCTGCTACCCCTATCACCTTAGACAACGCCTTAGTCAATCAGTTTATTTGTTATAAAACAGATCAAGGACGAATAGGTAAGTTCAAAGTTACTGCTTTTGATGGCAGTACCTTGAGTATTGAATATACGACCTGGGTAACTCCATAATATCTCATCAATATTTTTGTTATCCAAGAGACGACAATTTGAGCTGTCGTCTCTTTTTTTCCCTATTGGGAAATATTCCCATCCGCAAAGTTCAATTGTGACACTTTGCACTTGTAATCGTCTAGTCAAATTATCATAATAATAGTATTATCCGACTAGTTGTGGAGGAACTCATGGGAGAAAAAAAATATCAAGTCGCCGTGGTTGGCGCAGGGCCAGCCGGGCTTTATGGGGCACGCGTTCTTGCCGAAGCCGGCGTAGAAGTGGCTCTCTTCAATCGCGACATCAAACCCGGCGGTCTCGCCGAATATGGCATTTATCCTGATAAAGTCGCCATGAAAAACGGATTACGCAAACAATTCAAGAAAATCCTTGAAACACCCAACTTGCGTTATTTCGGAAATATCACCATCGGAAAAGATGCCGATCTCAGCCTCGATGATTTGCGTGAGCTTGGTTTTCAAACCATTTTCGTTACCACTGGCGCACAGGGCACAAAATGGCTTGGGCTTCCCGGCGAAGACCTAACGGGCGTCTATCATGCCAAAGATGTTGTCTATTTTTATAACCACTTGCCTCCTTTCAGCCAGCAAGATTTTCGTTTCGGGAAACGCTGTCTCGTTGTCGGTGCGGGGAATGTGATGCTCGATATTGCCCGCTTCCTTATACGTGAAGCAAAAGTAGACGAAGTGACAGCCCTCGTTCGCCGAGGGCCGGCTGAGATCAAATTTGATAAAAAAGAATTGTCGTATGTCGTTGCAAACCTTGATCTTGAAGCACTGGATAGCGAAATTGCTCGTGTCGCCGATAATATGATCGAAGTAGGGCAAGATCCGCAGGCTGCTAAAGAGGCATTCTACGCAGCACTGCCAAAAGCCGCGCCCAAAGTTTCTGAGACAAAATTCCGCTTTCAATTTCTAACCTCGCCTCAGGGAATGCTTGGCGACAATAACAAAATGCTTAGTTGTGTCGAAGTTGAAGATAATAAGCTCTTCTTAAAGGAAGGGGCTACCAAACCACGTGGTTCGGGGAAAACTCGCATCCTTGAAGCCGAGACGATCATTTTTGCAATTGGAGATAAAGTGGATGAAAACTTCGGTTTGCCGATCAACAAGTGGAGCGAATTTGTAAAAAATGAGAATCCCCGCTTTCCCCAAAATGGCAAAAGCTTTGAAGCCTATGACCCCGTTAAAGAAGCGATCATCGAAGATGTCTTTTTAGCTGGCTGGGCACGCAAAGCCTCCGAAGGGCTGGTCGGGTATGCACGCAGAGGTGGCATCAACGGTGCAAAGGCGGTGTTTGATTATCTCTCGACGTTGGCAGGGGGAGGGGGCAAATCCGCTCTTTCGGCGCTCGATAAAAAACTCGCAAGCCTCAGCAAGCCTATCGTCACGAACGAGGCGGCACTTCGCCTTTATCAAATCGAAAAAGAAGAGGCTGAGAAGCGCAATATCGAAGAATTTAAATTCAACAAAAACGAAGATATGCTCTCGTCTCTCGGGTTGTAAGGTGATTGCAAAGAACTTTCTGCGCGTAGGCGGGTTTAGACAATCAAACCAAAAGGAGGTTGATATGTCTATACTTGCTCTAGTCACGCTCGTTCTTGTTAGCCCCTTTATGGCGATCAGCCTTCTCCCCGCGCTGCGCCATAAAGAGGACGAAGATGAAACTATAGTCCGTTGGCGAAAATAAATTTCATTGGATAGATAAAATCCCCGCTCAATTGAGCGGGGATTTTTCGTTTCAGATTTGATTTGGGCTTGCTAGCATTTAATGGGCACTGACGCTATAAGAGGGTGATACCGCTAAATTACCTCTCCATCCAAATCGTGACTGGCCCATCATTATCAATTTCTACCAGCATATTTGCCCCAAACTGCCCGCCTTGTGTAGGAACACCTTGAGCAGCGAGTTTTTCCATAAAATCTTCTACCAGCGGCTCGGCAATTTCCGGGTGCGCAGCGTGAATAAAAGAGGGTCGGCGACCTTTGCGTGTATCTGCATATAGCGTAAATTGGGAAACGACAATTGCTTCGCCACCAACATCCAGCAAAGACAAATTCATTTTGCCTTGCTCATCTTCAAAAATGCGAAGTTGGGCGATTTTTTTTGCCAAATATTCTATCTCTTCTTTTCCATCTCCATCACCAACCCCCAGGAGAATGACAAGTCCCTGCCCTATTTGGGCGATGACCTTGCCTCCAACAGATACTTTGCCTTGAGAAACTCGTTGAATTAATGCACGCATTATTTACCAAATAGCGAATGTCATTGCGAGCCAGTTTTTTCGGCGAAGCAATCCCCACCATTGTGACGGAGACTGCCACGCCATCGAAAACCATCGACGGCTCGCAGTGACAAAGCATAGAAATTTAGGGTAGTTGAATCGCTTCGCGAACTTCGACCATTGTTTCTTCGGCGAGTTTTCCTGCGCGTTTTGCGCCATCGTGGAGAATCTCCCAGACAGCGTCTGGTTTCTCTGCGATTTCTGCACGTCTCGCGCGGAAAGGTTCAAGGTTTTTGTTCAGGTTTGCTGCGAAGCGTTTTTTGCAATCGACGCATCCGATCCCTGCTCGGCGACATTCGGTGTTGATCTCCTGTACTTCTTCTTCAGAAGAGAAAATCTTGTGCATCGTGAAGACATTGCAAATATCGGGGTTGCCGGGGTCAGAGAGACGCATTCTGTTTGGGTCTGTGACCATCTGCATGACACGCTTTTGAGTTGCTTCGGGTTCAGCCGCTAATTCGATATGGTTATCGAGGCTTTTGCCCATCTTCTTCTGTCCGTCAAGCCCCAATACTTTGGGCACAGTAGTCGCTTTCATTTGTGGCTCGATGAGGGCTTTGGTTTTAAAGCGATAATTGAAAGAGCGTACAACTTCGCGTGCAAATTCAAGGTGTGGAGCTTGGTCTACACCAACAGGGACGATCCCGGCTTTGTAAAGAACAATATCTGCGGTCATCAAAACGGGGTAGCCGACCAATCCATAATTCACATTTTTCGGATTTTCGCGGATCTTCTCTTTGAAGGTCGGTAGATCTGTTAATTTGCCCAATGGCGTAACCATAGAGAGATAAGTGTGCAATTCAGTCACTTGCGGTACATGGGATTGAACGAAGATAATGCTTTCTTCAGGGCGCAATCCTGCGGCCAACCAATCGAGTGCCATATCATAGGTGTTTTGCTTGATATCTTTGGTCGTTTCTACTGTTGTGAGGGCATGAATATCGACAATACAATAGAGCGCTTCATATTCATCTTGTAAAGCAACATAATTTTTAATGGCTCCGAGAAAATTTCCCAGATGTTGTTTGCCAGTAGGGCGTGCGCCGGAAAAAACCCGACCTTTCTTCTTTGTCATAAAATATCCTCGTTATTTAATTTTGCGAACCAAAGCCAGTACTTCACCTGCTTCGGCGTGACGTTTTGTTTTTAGTTTTGAATAGACCAAAGTGTCGTTCACTGTGATCTCGAACTTTCCTGCATCAGAAGGGACAAGTGTAATTTCTTCAATTTCGTATTCCAGATCTCGTACTAGTTCAGCCATCAGACCGACGGCCCTGTCTGTATAATGTCAAACTGCACAGTAAACAATGCTTATTTTGAGCATTTTCTTTCTCCTGTTCGCTCTTTCGAAGTATTAGAAAATTATAACACGCACTCTCTGTAGTCTTGTCACCTCTATACAAGCACGCTATAATCACGCGGCATTTGAGACTTATTAAGGAATTAGCTATGCCTGTATATACTTATCGCTGTGATAATTGCGGTATCCAATTTGACGAAAAAGAGGGTTTTAATGACCCGACAAAAACTGTATGCCCTGAATGTGAAGAAGAAAGCTTGCATCGTGTCTATCGCCCTGTAGGAATCGTTTTCAAAGGTTCAGGATTCTACGCAACAGATAACCGCTCTCCTTCTGGGAAAGAGCCTCGTCAAAAGAAAGACGAAGAGGGTGATACGAAGAAAGAAAAAGTAGAGAAAACGGAAAAGAAGACTAGCGAGAAAGAGAAATCTGTATCTTCGAAAAAAGAAAATAAGAGTGAGAAAAAGAAGAAATAATTCTTTCTTGAGCTAAAAAGAGTAATGCGCCTGAGTTCAGGCGCATTTTTTATTTCTCTAACTGACATGTTTTATGAAGTTGGTAGTTTGTCCATAATTGCAATATAGTTTTTGTATCGGAGTTTGGACACGCTTCCTGTTTCAACGGCAGTTTTTATTATACATTCCGGCTCATTAATATGAGTGCAATCTGCATACCGGCATTTCCCTGATACAGCTTTCATTTCAGGATACCAACTTGCTAGCTGAGATTTGGTGATCCCTTTAAGACCAAAGTCACGGATGCCAGGGGTGTCAATTACAACACTGCCATTATCTAATTTCCATAAAGATGATTGTGTTGTCGTATGTTTTCCCTGCCCTCGAAAAAGCCCACGTTCAGCAACGCTACTTGTGCGAAGATTTAGGCTGGGTTGAATAGCTGTGAGCAGTGATGATTTTCCTACGCCAGAAAGACCTGCTAAAACGGTAGTATTTCCTTCAAGAATAGAGGAAAGTTCTCTAATACCATTTCCTAAGACTGTACTTGTAAGTACAAATTGATGTTCCAATTTTGCATAGGGTTGAATCGTAGCATTGAAGCTTTGTTGATCTTCGATCAGATCAATTTTGTTGATACAGATGATCGCTTTCAGATTGTTTCGTTGCGCTGTGATCAAGTAACGGTCAAGTAATTGCGGCCAGATATGTGGTTCTCGCCATGCTGCGACGATAAGGATTTGATCTACATTGGCAACTACGATTTGCTGAAGACTGAGTATTCTTCCATGAGAGCGGGCGAGAATGCTGCGGCGGGGCAAAACGTTTTCAACAACGCCATTTTCGCTCCCTTCTTGACTAATGGTTACGTGGTCGCCTACAGCAATGAGATTTGAGTAGCCTGTTTCGTGTGTCTGAAGATTGCCGCGTAGGGTGCAGACGAATGTTTTATCACCAATTTCAACGCGACACAGCCCACTGCTGATTTCAACAACTAAGCCTATTTGGGCAGGATCTGTTTCTATATCGGAAGCAAGTTCAGAGGACAAGAGTGTTTCGTCAAATGCCTGGGCTTCGAGGTTTCGACGCCGTTCATGTTCTCCACGAGGAATAATTCGCTCTTCTGTTTGATAGTTTGCATCATCCCAAATATCTATTGATTCTGATGTCCAATTTTTTCGACGAGGTTTTTTTACTGTTTTTTTATTGCCGGATTTTCGGCGAGCCTCTCGAAGTTGTCGTTTTCGAGAGCCCTTGCGCATTTTTTCTATAGTAGTTGTCATTATATTCTTCTTTATTTTTTAAATGAAAAACGGCTCATGGATTTACCCATAGCCGTTTCGTTTAGAAGAAAGAAAAAACCACGGGTATTGCCCGTGGCCGCAGAGATAGTAAAACAGAGCCTGAAAAATTGCTATTTCAGGGAGCGGTCACAAGGCACGCAAAAAAGCGAGAAACAAGAGTGTTTAGCTTTTTCATAGAACGTGCCTCCTTTGTGTGATTTTTTTTATAACACTTTAACTAGTCTATCATGCAGTTTTAAAGAGGTCAAGAAAAAAGAATCGTAGTTCTCAGGGAACTACGATTTGCCTTTATCCGATGGTGCATCTGTGAACCAATCGGAAAAACGTTCACTGATTATACCAACAGTGAATCCGCGTTGATTTTCTAAGGGGGTGGACACCCGTTGACTTTGAGGTTTAGCTTCTTCCCTTTCTGTTTTTTTAGAGCGGGAAAGTAGTGCTCTAATATGAGCCTGAAGTTCTGTCGGGCGAGTAGGCTTGGTTAAATAATCATCTGCCCCAGATTCAAAGCCTGTTACCTTATCATCTATCTGGGATTTTGCTGTGAACATAAGGATGGGAATCTCCGCCGTTTTAGGGTTTTTACGCAAACGACGAGCCACTTCGTAGCCATCCATTTCCGGCATCATTATATCCAGCAGAATTAGATCTGGTGATTCTGCGCTCATCTTGAGCAGGCCTTGTCTTCCATTATTTGCAGTGATGATCTGATAGCCTTCTTTTTGAAGCACTAAGCCAACGAGGCGGAGCGTATCAATATCATCATCAATGATCAAAATTTTTTCAGCCATGGACTTTTCCTTTATTCTATTTTGGAAGCACCAGATGCTAATACTATGCAAATAAAGTCTAGCATAAAGCAATCTCTGCAACAAGAAGGTGAATTTATATTCATTGAGTGGAGAGGATGGGATAAAAAGAGTACTTGTAATTAAAACCAAATAATGGCTAGCTTAACGAAAAAATGCCTTAGCAAAAGGCTAAAGGCATTTTTTTTATCAAAAAGCTCCTCATCTTGGACTCGAACCAAGAACCTAGCGGTTAACAGCCGCTCGCTCTGCCAATTGAGCTAATGAGGAAGGCGACCGAGATTATATAACTAAGGTTTGGTTGTGTCAAGGAAATTTTTCAAAAAAAGGAGAAAAAAGAAAAAGGAGCGTGGCTTTGAAACCACGCTCCTTTTTTCTTTCTAAATTAGCTCATTCTACTGACCGTAGCCAGTGGAGATGGAGCCGTCTAACAGACCGGCATCAATTTCAGCCAATTTGTCTTTGACTTCTTGGGGAACAGAAGCATCAAAATCATGGAAAGCAGCCAAGCCAGTGGTGCCGAAGAAGTTACCACCAGGGAATTCGCCAGCATTGGAAGCTTCGATTAAGCCGAAGACGCCGGGGGTGATGAGCTTCATTGCGCTGGTGATCAAGCAGGGGTGTGCTTCAGGAACGGTTTCCCATTGAT